>JACZKR010000182.1 GCA_014859945.1 Paracoccaceae bacterium
AAGGCGTCGGCCGCCGCCAGCGCGCGGATGGTGCGGCCGTTCAGCCGCGCCCGCGCCGCCAGATCGGCAAGGCTGGCAAAGGGTTCGTCGCGGGCCGCCATCAGCCGCTCGGCCGCGTCGCGCCCCATGCCGTCGATCTGCCGCAGCCCCAGCCGCAGGGCGAAATCATTGCCCGAAGGCTCCAGCACATTGTCCCACTCGCTGAAATTCACATCGGCCCCGCGCAGTTCGACCCCATGTTCGCGCGCATCGCGCACGATCTGGGCCGGCGCGTAGAACCCCATCGGCTGCGAATTCAGCAGCGCACAGGCGAAGGCCGCCGGGTAATGGCATTTCAGCCAGCTTGAGACATAGACCAGAAGCGCAAAGCTGACCGCATGGCTTTCGGGAAAACCGTAGTCACCGAAACCCTTGATCTGGTCAAAGCAGCGCCGGGCGAAATCGGGATCATAGCCGCGCGCGATCATCCGGCCGACCATCAGCTCTTCCAGATCGCCGATGGTGCCGCGCGACCGGAAGGTGGCCATGGCCTTGCGCAGGGCATTGGCCTCTTTCGGCGAAAACTCGGCCGCGACCATGGCGATCTTCATGGCCTGTTCCTGAAAGATCGGCACGCCGAAGGTGCGGCCAAGGATGCTGCGCAACTCGTTGGGGTCATGCGGCGCGGCGGGCGAGGGGTAATCCTCGGGTTCGATTCCGCTGCGCCGGCGCAGATAGGGATGCACCATGTCGCCCTGAATAGGCCCGGGGCGCACGATCGCCACTTCCACGACCAGATCATAGAACTTCCGTGGCCGCAGGCGGGGCAGCATGTTCATCTGCGCCCGGCTTTCCACCTGAAAGACCCCGATGCTGTCGCCCCTGCACAGCATGTCATAGGTTTCCCCGTCATCCGCCGGGATCGAGGCCAGATCGTGCCGCACCCCGTACTGGCGCCGCAGGATGTCAAAGCACTTGCGGATGCAGGTCAGCATGCCCAAAGCCAGAATATCGACCTTCAGGATGCCCAGCTCGTCGATGTCGTCCTTGTCCCATTCGATGAAGCTGCGGTCGGGCATGGCGGCATTGCCGATGGGCACGGTATCGTGCAGCGCGCCCTCGGTCAGGATGAAGCCGCCGACATGCTGGGACAGGTGGCGCGGCATGCCGATCATCTGCTCGGCCAGCCGGATGGTGCGGGCCATCAGCGGGTCTGTCAGGTCCACCCCGGCCTCGCGGCTGTTGGCCTCTCCCATCGAGGTGCCCCAGCTGCCCCAGACGGTTTTCGCCAGCGCGACCGTCACGTCTTCCGAAAGGCCCATGACCTTGCCAACCTCACGGATGGCGCTGCGGGGGCGGTAGTGGATGACGGTGGCGCAAAGCCCGGCGCGGTGGCGGCCGTATTTTTCATAGATGTGCTGGATCACCTCTTCGCGGCGTTCATGTTCGAAATCCACGTCGATGTCGGGCGGCTCATCCCGGTCAAGGCTGATGAAGCGTTCGAACAGCAGTTCCTGTTCCGCCGGATCGACCGAGGTGATGCCCAGCACATAGCACACCGCCGAATTGGCGGCAGACCCCCGGCCCTGACAAAGAATCCCCTGCGCCCGCGCCCAGAGGACGATTTCATGGATGGTCAGGAAATACTGGGGGATCTTCTTCAGCCCGATGATCTGCAGTTCCTTGACCAGCAGGTCGCGGACCTTGTCCGGCACCCCGGCGGGGTAGCGCACCGCAGCACCTTCCCATGTCAGCCGGTCCAGCCGGGTCTGCGGGGTTTCGCCCGGCGCGAGGTCCATCTGCGGATATTCATAGGCCAGTTCGGTCAGGCAGAAGCGGCAGGCATCGGCCACCTCGCGCGTAGCGCGGATGGCATGGGGCCAGTCGGCGAACAGCCGCGCCATCTCGGCCGGCGATTTCAGGTGCCGCTCGGCATTGGCATCCAGAAGAAAGCCGGCGCGGCGGATCGTCACCTTCTCGCGGATGCAGGTCATCACGTCCTGAAGCGGGCGCCGCTCGGGGCTGTGGTAATGCACGTCGTTGGTTGCCAGAATCCCCAGGCCATGCGCCCGCGCCAGCCGGTCCAGCCGGTTGATCCGCGCCCGGTCGTCGCCCCGGTACAGATGGCTGACGGCGATATGGCGCAGGCCGGGCAGGCGGCGCACCAGTTCGGGCAGCCGGCGGGACAGGCTTGCGTGGGGCAGCGCCGCATCGGGCAGCACGATCAGTTGCACTCCTTCGGCATGGGCGGCCAGATCGGTCAGCGTGATGTCACAGGCCCCCTTCGCCTGCCAGCGGTTGTCGGTGTCGTGCCGCTTGCCCTTGGTCAGCAGACTGCACAGCCGGCCATAGGCCGCCCGGTCGCGCGGATAGGCCAGAAACGCCTCACCCGAGACCAGCTGCAGCCGGCAGCCGATGACCGGGCGCAGGCCCGCCTTCTTCGCCTCGGCATGGATGCGGACCACGCCGGCCATGGTGTTCAGATCGGCCACGCCGATCGCGTCGAACCCCAGCGCATGGGCGGTGGCGACCAGTTCGGTCGCCTCGGACGCGCCACGCAGGAACGAGAAGGGCGTGGTCACACCAAGCTCGACATAATCCGCAGGCGGATTGGGCGGGTAATCCCCGGTCAGAGTGTTGCGGATGCGGCGGTTGTCACTGTCGGGCATCAGGCGAAGATCCCGTGCATGAACCAGCGCGGCGCGCCGCCGCGACCGTCGTCGGCCAGCCCCTCACGATACAGCCAGAAGCGGTGCCCGGCCTCATCCTCGGCCTTGAAATAGTCGCGCAGGCGGGTGCCGGGGCGGTCCTGCCACCATTCCGGCGCGATGCGCTCGGGTCCCTGATAGCGCGCCACGCGGTAACTGCGCCGCCGCCACTGGAATTGTGCGGGCGGCCCTTCGGGCACCGCATAAAGAACCTGAACCTCTTCGGGGTGATCCAGCAGGCGCAGCGGGCGTTCGGTCAGCCCCGCCGGCTGCCCCGGCGCTTCGGCCAGCGGCGGGACGCGGGTTTCGGCGCGCTCGGGGATATGGCTGGCCACGGGGTAAAGCCGCGCCACGGCATTGCGGCCAAAGCGGGCCGTCAGCCGGTCAACCAGATGCGAAAGTTCCACCCCCTCGGCCCCGCCGCCGGCAAGATCGCCCTGCCGCACGCCCATGGGTTCGGTCGCCGGGGCCTCCAGCGAGATCAGGTCAAAGCCGAAACCGGGGTCGATCCGCTCCAGCCGGTCGCGGAAGAGGAAGGCCAGATGGGCGGCGTCGCGGCTGGGCGCGGCGCAGGCGGCCTCGATCCGGCTGACCTCGCCATCGGTGCGGTAGACGGTCAGCCGCAGCCGCCGCGCGCCCTGATGCGCCCCGGCCAGCTGCGCACAGATCGCCGTGCAAAGGCCCGGCAGATGATGGGTCGGGTCCAAGATCGGCTCGGCCAGCCGCATGTCGGCGCGAAAGACCGGCGGCGCCCCGGCCGGGCTGACCGGCTCGGGCAGATGGCCGGTCATCTGGTCCAGCCGGATCAGCGGGTTCTGCGCGGCCCCGGCCTGCATGAAGCGCCGCGCCAGCGACAGGCGCGGCAGGGCCTGCAACAGCCCGACCGTCCGCAGCCCCAGCCGGTTCAGCAGCAGCACAGTTTCCCCGTCCAGCCGCAGCGCGGCCACGGGCAGAGGCGCCAGATCCCCGGCCCCGCCCCAGATCGCCCGGACCGGCCCGAAACGCGCCAGCGCCCAGGC
>JACZKR010000183.1 GCA_014859945.1 Paracoccaceae bacterium
GCCCAGGCCAGCGCGCTGGCCTCACGCACCTCGGCAAAGGCCGCCAGATAATTGTGCCGCCGCGCCTCCAGCAGCGAATCTTCGGTCAATGTGCCCGGCGTCACCAGCCGCACCACATCGCGCCGCACCACCGATTTCGACCCGCGCTTCTTCGCCTCTGCCGGGTCTTCCATCTGCTCGGCAATCGCCACGCGGAACCCCTTGCGGATCAGCGCCAGCAGATAGCCCTCGGCCGCATGCACCGGCACCCCGCACATCGGAATGGGCTCGCCCAGATGAAAGCCGCGCCGGGTCAGCGCGATGTCCAGCGCCTCGGCCGCCGCGACCGCGTCGTCAAAGAACATCTCGTAGAAGTCGCCCATCCGGTAGAACAGCAGCGCCCCCGGATTCTGCGCCCTGATCTCCAGATACTGCGCCATCATCGGCGTGACTGCGGCGTCTTCGTTCTGCAAGCGGACCCCCTGACCGACCCGCGCAAACCCTAGCCAAGCCGGGCAGGGGCGAAAAGCGAAATGTCTGCATGCGGGGCTTGCGCATCCCGGACCCTACAATGGATGGTGGTGCGATCCCGCCCCATCGGACCGCACCTTGCAGAACCGGCTAGACTACTCGCTGCCCCCCGAGGCGCTTTTCCTCACCCCCGATGAGGATGCCGGCCTGCATCCGCTGGCCGAGCCCGATTTCTTCTGGCGCGCCCGTCCGCGCGCCCGGATTCTGGGCTTTGCCGCCAGCGCGCATGAAGAAATCAACCGAAAGATCGACAGTTTCCTTGCCTATACCGCCCGCCACAAGACCTTCAGCCGCGCGGTCGAATTCAACGCGATTCCCGTCGCGCTGGAAGGGGCGCAATACAAGAAAAGCTTCGTCACCGCCGGCGGCAAGGGCCTTCTGAACGGCGCTTCGGGGGTGCGGCTGCTGAACCGCTATCTCTGGGTCAACCAGGACGCGGGTTTTGACGCCGAGGCGCGGCTGGCCGATTACTTCCGCCGCTGTCAGGACCGCGCGGTCGCCCGGCCCCTGACCGCCAGGGCCAGCGGAACCGCGGGGCTGCCCTTTGCGGTCGAGGCGCGCAACACCTTCAACTACTTCCATTTTGTCACCGAAACCCTGTGCCAGTTCTGCGCGCTGGATCAGATCGGCGCCGACCGGCCGCTGTTCCTGCACCATCCCAACCATCCCGAAAAGACCCGCGGCTTCACCCGCGATTTCCTGCGCGCGCTGTTCCCCGAATTCGGCGACCGCGTGCAGTTCGAACGCGCGCCCAAATCCTATGACCGGGTTCTGACCTCGCTGAACCTGATGAACGCCTATTACCAGTATGGCCCCGACACGGTCGCCCCGGTGGACAGCCTGATCACCAGCCGCACCATGTGGGCGGGGCGAGAGGCCATTCGCGCCTCGCAGGGTATCCTGCAGATGAACGCGGTTGACAGCAATCTGATCCGCCTGCGCGACAGGGCGCTGCGGGCGATCGAAGGCCAGGATTTCAGCCATCTGCCCCGCCGCTTCTGGGTCGGGCGTGAACAGGGGCAGGCCCGCAACCGCGCCATGCAGGGTGAGGATGAACTGCTTGAAATGCTGCGGCTTTTCGGCTTTGAAAGCATCTCGTTCGAAAGCCTGTCACCTTTGGAACAGGTGGCGCTGATGGCTAATGCCGAGGTGATGGTGTCTTACCACGGCGCCGGCTTCACCAACATGCTGTTTGCCAATCCTTCCGCCCATGTCATCGAGATCGGCACGCTGCAGACCGCGATGTTCCGCTGGGGCGATTTCTGGCGGCTGGCCAATGCGGCGGGCTGCACCTATGTCAGCTTCTTCGCCGATTTCGCCAAGGCCGACCCGCTGGCCGAGCCCGATTTTGCCGAAGAGGGCATCGTGCCGGTGTCGCTGTCGCGGCATGGGCTGGCGGTGATCATGTCGTTTCTGGTGGCGCTTCTGGGCCATCTGCCTCGGTTTTCCACCGCCGAGCCGGTCTTGCGGCTGGCACGGCAGATGAACCAGATCGGCGCCTGGTCTCGCACGCTGCAGCTTTTCGCGCTGCACCCGGGGGTTGAGGCCGGCAATGCCCCGCTTTGCCTTGCGCTGGCCGAGGCGCAGCGCCACGCCGGCAATGCCCCCGCCGAGCTGGCCGCGCTTTGCGCTGCCCAGCGGGCCGATCCGTCGCGCGCCTTCACGCTGATGCAGATCGTCTGGTGCGCGCAGAAGGCCGGGCAAGAGGAAACCCTGCGCTGGGCGCTGGCCCGGATGCGCGCCGATTTCCCTGAACGGCTGGATGAGGTTCTGCGCAGCCGCCCGGCGCTGCGGCGTCTGGCGGTGTGACGCCAAAGTTGTCTGCGCTGCGGGCCGCCGCTATGAAGGCCTTGGCCCAACCGAGAGAAAATCATGTCCAACAAGACGCGCGTCACGCCCGAAGAGGCGCTGGCCTATCACATGGAACCGCGCCCCGGCAAATACGATGTCGTCGCCTCAACCCCGATGGCGACGCAGCGCGATCTGTCGCTGGCCTATTCGCCCGGCGTTGCCGTGCCGGTTCTGGCCATCGCCGACCGGCCCGAGACGGCCTATGACTATACCGTCAAGGGCAACATGGTGGCGGTGGTGTCGAACGGCACCGCCATTCTGGGCCTGGGCAATCTGGGTGCGCTGGCATCGAAGCCGGTGATGGAAGGTAAGGCGGTGCTTTTCAAGCGCTTCGCCGACGTGAACGCCATCGACATCGAACTGGCCACCGAAGACGCCGACGAAATCATCAAGGCCGTCCACCTGATGAGCCCGACCTTCGGCGGCATCAACCTTGAAGACATCAAGGCGCCGGAATGCTTCATCATCGAACAGCGCCTGAAGGAAATCTGCGACATCCCGGTTTTTCACGATGACCAGCACGGCACGGCGGTGATCTGCGCCGCCGGGCTGATCAACGCGCTCGAGATTTCGGGCAAGAAGATTCAGGACGTGAAGATCGTGCTGAACGGCGCCGGCGCGGCGGGCATCGCCTGTCTGGAACTGCTGAAATCCATGGGCGCGCGGCATGAAAACTGCATCATGTGCGACACCAAGGGCGTGATCTGGCAGGGCCGCACCGAAGGCATGAACCAGTGGAAATCGGCCCATGCCGTCAAGACCGACAAGCGCAGTCTGGAAGAGGCGATGGTCGGGGCCGATGTGTTCCTGGGCGTTTCTGCCAAGGGCGCGGTGACGCCCGAGATGGTGGCCAGCATGGCCGACAATCCGGTCATCTTCGCCATGGCCAACCCCGATCCGGAAATCACCCCGGAAGAGGCTCACGCCGTCCGCGCCGATGCCATCGTGGCCACCGGGCGCAGCGATTATCCCAATCAGGTCAACAACGTTCTGGGCTTCCCCTATCTCTTCCGCGGTGCGCTGGATATCCACGCCCGCGCCATCAATGACGAGATGAAGATTGCCTGTGCCCGGGCGCTGGCGGCGCTGGCCCGCGAAGATGTGCCGGATGAAGTGGCCATGGCCTATGGCCGCAAGCTGTCTTTCGGGCGCGATTACATCATCCCCACGCCCTTCGATCCGCGGCTGATCCACGTCATTCCGCCCGCCGTCGCCCGCGCCGGCATGGATACCGGCGTGGCCCGCCGCCCGATCATCGACCTGCGCGCCTATGAGGCCAGCCTCAAGGCCCGGATGGACCCGACCGCCAGCATCCTGCAGGGCATCCACGCCCGCGCCCGTCAGGCGCAGGCCCGGATGATCTTTGCCGAAGGCGACGATCCGCGCGTGCTGCGCGCCGCCGTGGCATGGCAGCGTGCAGGCCTCGGCCGCGCCCTTGTGGTGGGCCGCGATCAGGATGTGCGCGAAAAGCTGGATGCAGCCGGTCTGGGCGACGCGGTGCGCGAGCTTGAGATCGTCAATGCCGCCAACACCCGCCACCTCGATTCCTACAAGGACTTCCTCTACCAGCGCCTTCAGCGGCAGGGGTTCGACCGGCAGGATGTCCACCGCCTTGCCGCGCGTGACCGCCATGTCTTTGCCGCGCTGATGCTGGCCCATGGCCATGGCGACGGCCTTGTCACCGGCGCCACGCGCAAATCGGCGCATGTGCTGTCGCTGATCAACCATGTCTTCGACGCCAAGGCCACCGATGGCGCTGTTGGCGTGACGGCGCTGCTGCACAAGGGGCGCATCCTGCTGATCGCCGACACGCTGGTGCATGAATGGCCCGATGAAAACGACCTGGCCACCATCGCCATCCGCGCCGCCGGGGTGGCCCGCAATCTGGGCCTTGACCCGCGAGTGGCCTTCGTTTCCTTCTCGACCTTCGGCTACCCGGTCAGCGAACGCGCCACCAAGATGCACCGCGCGCCCCTGATCCTGGATGAGCGGCGGGTGGACTTTGAGTATGAGGGCGAAATGACCGTGGATGTCGCCCTGAACCCCGACCAGATGGCGCATTACCCGTTCTGCCGCCTCAGCGGCCCGGCCAATGTGCTGGTGGTGCCGGCCCGCCACTCGGCTTCGATCTCGGTCAAGCTGATGCAGGAAATGGCGGGGGCAACGGTGATCGGGCCGATCCTGACCGGTGTGAAGAAGCCGATCCAGATCTGCTCGACCAACTCGACGGTGAACGACATCCTGAACATGGCCGTGATGGCGGCCTGCAAGGTGGGCTGACGAAGGGGCCCGGGCGAAACCCGCCCGGCGCCGCCCTACATGTCCTGGGTTTCTTCCGTGATATCGGCGATCTTCGGCGTCCCGTCCTCGCCGAAGGTCATCTCATAGGTGCGCAGGTCAATATGCCCCTCGCGTGAGATGCGGGCGGTGAAAGAGGTGGTCGAGTTCTGCATGATCGCAGAAATCCCGCCGCCGCCGCGCAGCGGGTAGTTTTCACGGATATCCTTCAGGATCATCTCATAGACGCAGATCGACTGGGTAACCGGGTCCATTCCGCATTCCTCCGTCTGGGGTTTCTTCTCGGCCTGGGCGGGGGCAAGCCCCGCCACCGCAACCGCGGCCACCAGGGCCAGTCCGGCCAGAAAGACCAGCCAGTTCCGTCTTGTCGTCATCACGCAGCCCTTCTTGGCGGAGAGGTCAACAGGGTGCCCGCCGCCGCCTCTTCCGGCGTGCGCGGATAGTGCCGGCGCATCTTGGCGGGCCATACGGCGGTCAGCGGGTTGCCCCCTACCATCAGCCGGCCCAGGGGCAGCAGCAGACTGGCGGGGTTGATGATGCCCATCACCGCCTCGGCCACTGAAAAGGCGCGGATCGCCTCGCGCCAGGGTTCGGCATGTTCCAGCCGCAGCTCCATCCCCGACCCCATGACCGACCGCATGTCATCGTCGGCGATACCATAGCAGGCGGCGTCGTTGGTGTTGCCGCTGGCCGGGCAATGGGCCTTGCCGATGTCCACATGGCCCAGACCCAGAAGGTGGCCCACCTCATGCACATGGGCGCGCTGCATCACCCGGTTGCCGGCGCTGTCGGTGTTCTTCTGCACAAGGTTGGTGTCCTTGCTGTCATACAGCCGCTCATGCGAGCCGAACCAGCTTTCGCTGGCATGCAGGCGCACCACCTCGATCGCGTGGTGGTTGTCGGTCGCGGTGCCTTCCTGCGCCACGATCTTCATCCGGCACCAGACGTTCGGAATGTAGGTCTGCCCGCCCCGCGCCATGAAGGGAAAGCTGCCGGCGTCGTTCACCAGCCAGAACTTCCCCGTCCAGAAGCTTTGCGCGGTCGAGACGAAGTTTTCCTTCCAGGCGGTCCAGGCCGCATCGGTCCACTTGATGATCTTGCGGGTGGGCGCAGTGGCCCGGTTGTAATCGTGATAGGTGCCCTCGGCCGCGCCGGCGGCCGGGTTGATCTGGGTAAAGCCCAGCCGAAGCGTCAGCATCAGCTCGGCATTGTTCATCGGGTCGCAGACATCGGTGTTCAGCTCTGCGTCGAATCGGGGAAACTGGATGGTCGACTTCATCGCACGCTCCGAAAATGGAATTCCTGAAAACGGCGAAAGTAGAACACGCGGCCGTGAATGCCGCAAGGAAGGGAAATCTGACCTTCACTTCACGAAGGCGGCCTCGGCGCCCCAGATCTCACGCACCCGCGCGTCGCGGCCACAGGACTTGCGATAGAACTTGTAGGCGTTCTTCTTTTGCATCGGCCCGGCGCGCGTCAGGATGATCTCGCTCTGGCGGGCGTAATCCTGATGATAGTCCTCGGCCGGCCAGAAGCGTTTAGCCGCCAGAACCGGCGTGACCACCTTGCGGCCCAGCGTGGCTTCGGCACGGGCAACCTCGGCCTCGGCAATGGCCCTGTCGGCCTTGTCAGAGACGAAAACGGCGCTGCGGTAGGCCGGACCACGGTCGCAGAACTGTCCGCCCGCATCGGTCACGTCGATGGACCGCAGGAACAGGCCGACCAGCTTTTCATAGCTGACCACGGCGTCGTCATAGGTCACGCGCACCACTTCCAGATGGCCCTCATGGTCCTTGTAGGTCGGGTTGGCCTTCTGGCCGCCGCTATAGCCCGACACCGCCGATCTGACGCCCGGCACATGTTCGAAATTCGCCTCGACGCACCAGAAGCAGCCGCCGGCAAAGACCGCCGTCCGGGTTTCGGCCGCAGCGGGCGCCGCAAGGGCAAGGCACAGGAGCAGGATGCGCAGCATGGGGTGTCCTCCTGCGCCAAGGCTGGGGCCGCCCCGCCGGCCGGTCCAGTCACGGCCGCGCGACCTCACCGAAGGGTGATCGGGGGCCTTGGCCTTGGCCGCGCGCGGGCATAGCCTTGCCGCAACATAAAGGAATCCGCCGCCATGACCGACCACGTTTCAACCCATCAGGCCGAAGAGGATGCCCGCAACGAGGCCATCCTGATCTACGTCAACGGCCAGATCGTGCCCAAGGCGCAGGCGATGGTGTCGGTCTATGATTCGGGCTTCATGCTGGGCGACGGCGTGTGGGAGGGCATCCGCCTTTACAACGGGCGCTGGAGCTTTCTCGATGAACACATCGCCCGCCTCTTCGAAGCCGCCAAGGCGATTGACCTTGATATCGGCATGACCCCCGATCAGGTCTGTGAGGCGGTGCTTCAGACCCAGGCCGCCAACGGCATGACCAATGATGCCCACGCCCGGCTGATGGTGACGCGCGGCGTCAAGACCCGGCCCTTCCAGCACCCCAGGCTCAGCCAGCGCGGCCCGACCGTGGTGATCATCATGGAACACAGCCGCCAGAAGCTGCCCCGCCCGATCCGTCTGGCCACCGTGCCGCATCTGCGCGGCCTGCCGATGACGCAGGACCCCAAGCTGAACAGCCATTCCAAGCTGAACTGCATCCTCGCCTGCATTGCCGCCGAAAAGGCCGGCGCGGATGAGGCGCTGATGCTGGATGTCCATGGCTTCGTGAACACCACCAACGCCTGCAACTTCTTCATCGTCCGCAAGGGGCAGGTCTGGACCAGTACCGGCGACTACTGCATGAACGGCATCACCCGCCAGAAGGTGATCGACCTCTGCCGCGCCAATGACATTCCGGTCTTTGAACGCAACTTCAGTCTGGTCGATACCTATTCCGCAGATGAGGCTTTCCTCACCGGCACGTTCGGCGCCCAGACCCCGGTCGGCAGCATCGACGGCCGCACCATCGGCACCGGCCAGATGGGTCCGATGACCCAACGGCTGCGCGGGCTTTACAAGGCGCTGGTCGGGGCCTGATCTCTACGCCGTAGAGACGGAAGGAAGACGCAAGGAAGACGGAAATAAGATCATGAAAATCGCCATGTGGAGCGGCCCGCGCAACCTTTCGACCGCGATGATGTATTCCTTCGCCGCCCGACCCGATTGCGCGGTCTGGGATGAGCCTTTCTATGCCGCCTACCTGGCCGCAACCGGCATCGACCACCCGATGAAAGAGGCGGTCATCGCCGCCGGTCAGGTCGATGCAGGCGCCGTGGCCGCCGCCTGCACCGGCCCGGTTCCGGGCGGGAAAACGATTTATTATCAAAAGCATATGACGCTGCACATGATCCCGGATTTTGACCGGGGCTTCATGAAGGCGCTGACCAATGTCTTCCTGATCCGCCACCCCGCCCGCGTCGTCGCCAGCTATTCCCGCAAGCGCGAGGCGCCGACCCTGGCCGACATCGGCTTTGTCCAGCAGGCGGAACTGTTTGATCAGGTGGCAGGCTGGATGGGCCGCGCGCCGGTTGTGGTGGACAGCGCAGATATCCGCGCCAACCCACAGGAAACGCTGGAAAAACTTTGCGCCGCGCTGGGCATTTCCTTTGATCCCGCCATGCTGCGCTGGCTCGCCGGACCCAAACCCTATGACGGCGCCTGGGCCCCGCACTGGTACAACGCCGTCCACGCCTCAACCGGTTTCGACGAACCCGAAGGCCCTCTGCCGGACCTTTCCGGCGACTATGCCCGGTTGGCCGATCAGGCGTTGCCCTATTACGAAAAACTGCGGGCCATCGCCCTGTAAGGGGTCAGCCCAACAGCCTTGCCAGACCCATCGCCACTGTGGGGCTGCCGGACAGTTTCAGCTTGCCGGTTGCCATGGCCATCATCGGATTCAGCTTGCCTTTCAGCAGGTTGACCAGATTCTCCTGGCTCAGCCGCAGGGTGCAGTCGGTCTCGCGGTCGGCGGTCGAGGCGGTGCCATCGGCCAGAACAATCACCCCGGCCTCGCCGCAGTCGAACTTCAGGCTGCCCGAAAAGCTTTTGGTCTCCAGCGCCTTGCGGATGTCGGCCGCGATCTTTTCCAGCATGGGTTCCTCCCTGTCGCGCCCATCTGCAGGCAGCGGCGGCCGGCCGGCAACCGGATCGTTACGTCACTTCGCCCTGCCCGAAGCGATTGCACCGCATGGCTGCCGCCGCTATAGCGCCTTGGATCTTTCACGGAGTGTCGCCATGTCCTACGCCGCGCTGGAAACCGCCATCGAAGCCGCCTGGGAGGCGCGCGACAGCATCAGCCCCGCCACCAAGGGCGAAACCCGCGATGCGATCGAGGCAACGCTTGAGGCGCTGGACAAGGGCCACCTCCGCGTCGCCGACCGGCGCGAGGGCGTCTGGCATGTCAACCAATGGGCCAAGAAGGCGGTCCTTCTGTCGTTCCGGCTGAACGACATGGCCACTATTCCCGGCGGCAACGGCCAGTCCACCTGGTGGGACAAGGTGCCGTCAAAGTTCGACGGCTGGGGTGAAAACCAGTGGCGCGCGGCCGGATTCCGCGCCGTGCCCGGGTCGATCGTCCGCCGTTCGGCCTATATCGCCAAGGGCGTGGTGCTGATGCCCAGCTTCGTGAACGTCGGCGCCTTCGTGGATGAAGGCAGCATGGTCGATGGCTGGGCCACCGTGGGATCCTGCGCGCAGATCGGCAAGAACGTCCACCTTTCCGGCGGCGTCGGCATCGGCGGCGTGCTGGAGCCGATGCAGGCCGGCCCGACGATCATCGAGGACAACTGCTTCATCGGCGCGCGGTCCGAAGTGGTCGAAGGCTGCATCATCCGCGAAGGTTCGGTCCTTGGCATGGGCGTCTTCATCGGCCAGTCCACCAAGATCGTCGACCGTGAGACCGGCGCGGTGATGTATGGCGAGGTTCCGGCGGGTTCGGTCGTCGTCGCGGGTTCGATGCCGTCGAAGAACGGCATCAACCTGTATTGCGCGGTGATCGTGAAGAAGGTCGATGCGCAGACCCGCTCCAAGACCTCGATCAACGAGCTTCTGCGCGACTGACCGGGCCTGCGGAAGCCGATTGACAGGCCGCGCCGCCGGGCGCAGCCTGTGGTCATCCTTTTCGACGGTTCTATCGTGCCGGCCCTGCACATTTATCACTCCGACGGATCAGCTTCGTCGCTCTGGACCTCACAGCATCAGATTGCCGGCGCCGTGACGCGGATTGCCGTACGGGACAACGCCAGCTTCATCAGCCTGTTCAACCGGCTGATCACCGCCGGCACGCGCTATGACCGCATCATTATAGATACCCACGGCGCCCCGGGCGAAATCAGCTTTGGCGGGCCGACCTTCAACGACAGCTGGTTCCGCGTGCAGCGCGATCTGATGGGCGGCAACAGCTTTGCCACGGCGGGCGCGCGCATCCTGTTCAGCGGCTGCAACGTGGCCGAAGGCGCCGCCGGGTGGAGCTTTCTGACCGAGGCCGCGCGGTGCTTTCTGGTGGGCGTCGGCGGGCAGGCGACGGGCTGGACCTCGGTCGGTTTTGCCAGCCCCTTTTCGGGCCATGTCTTTCACCTGACCGGCAACACCCGCACGGTGCATGTGGATGGCGCGGGCCAGGTTCTGCGGCGCGAGGGCAGCTGACTTGCCGCGCCCAGGCCGGGTTGCTATGGCTTGCCCCAAAGCCGGAGGCGCGGATGACCGAAGAAAAGACCGAAAAACCCAAGCGCCCACAGAAGGTCTATACTCTGGTGGTCGAGGTCGGCCGCAAGCCGGGCGATGGCCTGCCCGACAAGGCCACCGGCGGCGCCCTGATGA
This sequence comes from Paracoccaceae bacterium, assembly GCA_014859945.1. Lineage (GTDB taxonomy): Bacteria > Pseudomonadota > Alphaproteobacteria > Rhodobacterales > Rhodobacteraceae > Fuscibacter. The sequence continues at coordinate 10,457 of JACZKR010000183.1, forward strand.
TCTATGCCTCGGGCGTGGATGAGGCCGAGGCGGTGCGTGAGTCGGTCGTCATCCTGAAGGAAGCCGACCTTGCGGTGCTCGAGGTTCAGGGCCTTGGCACGCTGGAAGAACGCCGCAAGGCCGGGGAAGAGATTGATGCCGCGGAAGAGGCGCTGATGGCCCGCGCGCTGGCCGAAAACTCGGTCATTGTGGCGCAGATGACGCCGTTTTTCGACTAGGGTTACGCCCGGCGCCGGTGCGCGCCCCGGCCCAAAAGCGCCATCAGGGTCAGCGCCTCATACAGTTCAAGGCAGCGGCGCGGCGGCGGATCATCGGGCAGCGCCGCAAGCAGGGCGCAGCCGTCGGCGATGATCAGCTCGGGCCGCTCAAACACCAGCATCACCGAGGGCGTCACTGCCCGGCGCTGTTCGGCCATGGCCGACTGCCCGTCCACCAGCGCCCCGGCGGGCACCAGAACCTCATCTTCGCCGAAAAGGTACTCGACCTCGGGGCCTTCCAGCGCGACCATCTGGTCAGAGGACACCAGAAGATCCGACTGCACCGGGAAATAGGGCGCGCGCAGCAGCACCGGCGCAAAAGAGCCGCAAGCCGGCAGGGAATAGGGTTGCAGGGCCAGCAGCGGCTGCAGCCCGTTGTCGGCGGTTTCGACCAACTCTCCGGGCTGCAGAAGGCCCGCCGCCACCGGGCCGCGGTCTGTCATGACCGGGCTGCGCAGCCCGATCCAGGGCGCCCGCGCCGGCAGGTCATTGCCCCGCGTCAGGCCGAACCACAGCACCGCCGGGTGTCGCCCCAGCCGCGCCGGCGCTTCGGACAGGGCGGCCACATCGGCGGGCAGCATCGGCAGCGGATTGGCGCCCCGGCTGCGCAGCACCGGCGCTTCGGGGTCGTCGATCATCTCGAACCGCATCGACCAGTGCCGCGCCGGGGCATCGAAATGCAGGCTCAGCCGCCCGGTGCCCTGAAGCCCGGGCAGGGCGCCCGGCAACAGGTGCCGCACCAGTCCGCGGCCCTGACGGTGGCGGATCATCAGCCCGGCCTCGGGGTCGTAATACAGCGACAGCCCGCGCTCCCACCCGTCAAGGCTGCCGAATTCCATCAATAGGGCGCGACCCTCAAGCGGCAGGGCAAGCTCGGCCACGAAGACGCCGCGTTCGACCATGGCGGGCAGGGGGCCGTCGGGGTTGCGGTCAGACAGCACCAGCCAGCCATCGTCATGGCCGGTCCGTCCTTCTGCTGTCTGCCTGATCCCCGTCCCGGTCACCCACCCCGCCCCGCCGGTTGCACGCAACCGGA
>JACZKR010000184.1 GCA_014859945.1 Paracoccaceae bacterium
CGCCCCGCCCGAGGCGCTTGCCGCCGCGCTGAACGCGCGCGAGGCGGCGGTGACCGCCGCCGAAACCGCGATTGAAGACCGCAAGGCCGCCCTTGCCCTGTCCGAGGCCGCCATCGACCGGCGGCTGGCCGAGATGGCCGAGGCAGAGGACAGCCTGCGCAAGGTGCTGGCCATTGCCGACGGCGCCGCCGAGGAAGACCTGCAACGGCTGACCGCCGTCTATGAGGCGATGAAGCCCGCCGATGCCGCCGCGCTCTTCGAAACCATGGCGCCCGATTTCGCCGCCGGCTTCCTTGCCCGGATGCAGCCCGCCGCCGCCGCTGCGGTGCTGGCCCGCATGGCGCCCGACAAGGCCTATGCCATCTCGGCCCTGATCGCCGGCCGCAACGCCCGCGCGCCGAAGACCTGAGATTTCCGGCCGCGGGTGAGGCTTTGTTAACGCAGCCCTGCGAGGGTTGCGCCATCTGGAAGGGAGAGCGTCATGTTCGGCATCATCGGGATCGTCGTCATCCTCGTGATGGTCTTCGGCGGCTACACGATTCACGGCGGCCATCTTGAACCGATCCTGCACGCCCTGCCCTTCGAAATGATCATGATCGGCGGGGCCGCCGTGGGGGCCTTTCTGGTCTCGAACGATCTGGCGGCGGTCAAGCACACGGTCAAGGACATGGGCAAGGTGTTCAAGGGTGTCCGCTGGAAGCCCGGCGATTACCGCGACCTTCTGTGTCTGCTGTTCGAGCTGATCCGCGTCGCCCGCGCGAACCCCGTGGGGCTTGAGGAACACGTTGAACGGCCAGAGGAATCGGCAATCTTCGCCCGTTACCCCCGCATCCTGCACGATCATGAGGCGGTCGATCTGATCTGCGACACGATGCGCGTCGCCTCGCTGAACTATGACGACCCCCATCAGGTTGAAGAGGTGCTGGACAAGCGGATGGAAGCCGCCCAGCAGCACGCCCTGCATTCCAGCCACGCCCTGCAATCCATGGCCGATGCCCTGCCGGCGCTGGGAATCGTGGCCGCCGTTCTGGGCGTGATCAAGACCATGGGCTCGCTGGACCAGCCGCCGGAAATCCTGGGCCAGATGATCGGTTCGGCGCTGGTCGGCACCTTTCTGGGGGTGTTTCTGGCCTATGGAATCATGGGTCCCTTCGCCGCGCGGGTGAAATCGGTGGTCGAAGAAGACGCGCATTTCTACCAGCTGATCCGTGAGGTTCTGGTGGCCAACCTGCACCGCCATCCGGCGAACATCTGCATCGAGGTCGGGCGGCAGAATACCCCGCACCATGTGCGCCCGAGTTTCGGCGATCTGGAAGAGGCGCTGCGCAACCTCCGGCAAGAGGCGGCCTGAATGAAGTGGTTTCTGGCGGTGCTGCTGTTCTGTCTTGCCCCGGTCGCGGGGGCCGCGCCGGTCACCGTCACCTCGGGCGAGCATCAGGGGTTCACCCGGCTGGTCTTCGACTATGGCACGCCGGTCGACTGGCGCTTTGGCCGGACCGATGACGGCTATGAACTGGCGCTGGGGGGAACCAGTCCGGCCTATGATCTGCGCGGCGTCTTCCGGCTGATCGGCCGGTCGCGTCTGGCCGCGATCTGGGCAGACCCGGGCAGCGGCAACCTGCGCATCGGCATCGCCTGCGCCTGTCACGCCATCCCGTTCGAGTTCCGGCCCGGGATCGTTGTCGTTGACCTGCGCGACGGCGCGCCGCCCGCCGGCTCGTCCTTTGAAACCGCGCTGGACGGCGGCTCACCGGACCGGCTGGCGGCGCGGGACCATCCGCGCCCGCGGCCCCGCCCGGCGGAACGGCCCGCCGGCTACGACTGGCTCGATCTTGCCCGCAACGAACCCGCCCCGCGCGCGCCCATCCTACCCTTGCCGGTGGACCCCGGGCTTGAACCGCTGCGCGACCTTCTTCTGCAGCAGATGGGGCGCGGCGCGGCGCAGGGCGTGGTGCGGATGGAGCAGCCGCCTGCAGGCCCCGGGCAGCCCCTGCCCGATTTTCCCTCGGCGCAGGTGCGCATCGGCGGCGGCCCGCCTTCGGCGCTGGAACCCGCCGACGCCCTTCACGGTGATCTGGGCGCCGAGGGGGCGGCCTGCATCGCCCCTGACCGGCTTGAGTTTTCCGCCTGGGCCGACGACCGCCCGGTGCATGAACAATGGGCCGAGGCGATGGCCGGCCTCAGCACCGAATTCGACCGGACGGACCCCGTGGCGCTGACCCGCGCCACCCGCTTCCTGCTGGCACTGGGCTTCGGGGCCGAGGCGCGGCAACTGCTGCGCGCCTTCCCCGAAGACCTGCCCGACCGCGCGCTGTGGGAGGCGCTGGCGCGCATCCTTGACGATGAACCGGGCACCACCACGGTGCTGGCAGGCCAGACCGCCTGTGATGGGCCTGCCGCGATGTGGTCCTTCCTGGCCGAAGACAAGGTAACGCCGGACGGCTTCCGGCGGGCCGATGCGATCCTTCTGGCCTTCTCGGCCCTGCCGCTGCGCCTGCGCGTCCTTCTGGGCCCGCGGCTGGCGGAACGTTTCATCGCGGCCGGCGACGCCGAAAGCGCCCGCGCCATCCGCGACGCGATTCTGCGGGCCGATCCCCGGACCGAAGGCACAACGGCGCTGATCGACGCCGAGATCAGCCATGAAACCGGCGATCCCGCGGCGGCAGAGGCCATGCTTCAGTCGGTCGTCGATGCCGGCGGGCCCGAATCGATCGACGCGCTGATGCGGCTGGTGGTGTTGCGGGCCGGGCGCGGCCTGCCTGTCGATCCCGCGCTGGTTCCGGTGCTGGAGGCCGCCGTGCAAGAGCGGCACGGCACAACTGCCGAACCTCAGGCACAGGCGGCGCTGGTCCTTGCCCGCGCCGCCTCGGGCGATCCGGCGGGCGCCCTTGCTAGCCTGCCCTCGGCGCCGGAAACCGCGCCGGCGGTCTGGGCGCTGCTGGCGGGCCTTGGCTCCGACCGTCAGGTGCTGGAACTGGCCGTGCCGCAGGTCGCCGATCCCGCTGCGCCGGGAACCCGGGCCATCCTGGCACGCCGGCTCCTGGACCTTGGCATGCGGGATGCCGCGCTGGCCTGGGGCGGTGCGGGGCCTACTGGCGATGTGCTGCTGGACGCCCGGCTGGACCTTGCCCGCGACGATCCGCGCAGCGCCCTGCGCGGGCTTGCCGGCGACCGGGATGCCGCCGCCCTTCCCCTGCGGATCGCCGCCACCGCCGCGCTGGGCGATCATGCCGGCGAAGCGCGACTGCTGGACGAAAGCGGCGACCAGACCGGGGCGGCACGCGCACTGGCCCGCGGTGCGCTTTGGCCCGAACTCGCCGCCGGACCGGAGTCCGCCTGGCAGGCCGTAGCGCGCGACCTGTCTGCCCCGGCCGGGGAGGTTTCTGACGCCGGCGATCTGGCCCGCGCCGCCGCGCTGGTCGATGCCGTGGCCGGCAGCCGCAGCGCGATTTCGACCCTGCTGGCCGAAACCGCCCTACCCTGATCCGCTTACGGTTTCGAAAGATTCGCCCCCTAGCATCCCCCATGCGCCAGAACGGCGCTGCCGAAGGGAATCCGATGCGCCTTGCCGTCTGTGCGATCCTGCTTGCCCTTTCTGCCGCCGCGCCGGTCCGGGCCGCCGATCAGGCCAGCCTCTGCGATCAGGCGGCAGCGGTGGCCGCCGCAAATCATGGCGTGCCACTGCAGGTCATGCTGGCCATCACGAGGGTTGAGACTGGCCGCGGCGGCGCCCTGCACCCCTGGCCCTGGGCGGTCAATCTGGGGGGAGAGGGCCACTGGCCCGAAGACCGCAGCGCGGCCGTCGCTCTTGCCCAATCCGAGATTGACCTTGGCCGGCTGAACATCGACGTCGGTTGCTTCCAGCTGAACATCCGCTGGCATTCCCGCGCCTTCGCCTCGCTGGAGGACATGTTCGATCCGGCGCTGAACGCCGACCGGGCCGCGGGGTTCCTCGCGCAGCTTTACACGGAAACCGGCAGTTGGCAGGCGGCCACTGCCGCCTACCATTCCCGCACCGAAGACCTGGGTCAGGCCTATGTCGCCCGCGTCGAAGAGGTTCTGGCGGCGCTGGTGGCC
>JACZKR010000185.1 GCA_014859945.1 Paracoccaceae bacterium
AGACCCCCCGGCATTTCGGGCAATAGTCGATCTCGACCCCGCTCCGGTCGGCCATCACAAGGGTTTCGCCATCTACTGGGCAGCGCATTCGCATCCTCCGTCATGTTCCCTTTTGCAGATGGGGTCGGTGCGCCGCCGCACAAGGGGCGCCATTGTGCAGCGGCGGGATCGTGCTTAGCTTTTTCGCTGAACGCTTTTCAGAACGCGCAAGGATATGGCGATGACCACCCCCTACATTCCCCCGAAAGTCTGGACCTGGGACAAGTCGAACGGCGGCCAGTTCGCCTCGATCAACCGCCCCATCGCCGGCCCCACCCATGACGCCCCGCTGCCGCAGGGCAAGCATGGCTTCCAACTGCACTCGCTGGCCACGCCGAACGGGCAGAAGGTCACCATCCTGTTCGAAGAGCTGCTTGAGGCAGGGCACACGGGCGCCGAATACGACGCCTGGCCCATCAACATCAGCAAGGGAGAGCAGTTCGGTTCGGGTTTTGTCGAGGTGAACCCCAACTCGAAAATCCCGGCCCTGCTGGACCTGACGGGGCCCGAACCGCTGCGGCTGTTCGAAAGCGGGTCGATCCTGGTGCATCTGGCCGAGAAGTTCGGCGCCTTCCTGCCCGCGGCGGGACCGGAGCGGGCCGAAACCCTGAACTGGCTGTTCTGGCAGATGGGCAGCGCGCCTTTCGTCGGCGGCGGCTTCGGCCATTTCTACGCCTATGCGCCCGAGAAGTACGAATACCCGATCAACCGCTATGCCATGGAAACCAAGCGCCAGCTTGACGTGCTGGACCGGCTTCTGGCCACCCGGCCCTATGTGGCGGGTGAAAATTACTCGATCGCCGATATGGCGATCTGGCCGTGGTATGGCGGGCTGGTGCTGGGCCGGGCCTATGGCGCGGCCGAGTTCCTGGACGTGAAGACCTACACCCATGTCGTCGCCTGGGCCGAGAAGATCGACGCCCGCCCGGCGGTGAAGCGCGGCCGCATCGTCAACAAGACCTGGGGTGAGCCGAACGAACAACTGCCCGAACGCCACTCGGCCGCCGATTTCGCCGGCAAGGTGCTATAAGCCCGCTTGCCACAGCGCCACGGCTGCCGCTATCCTGCGGCCGAGCCGTGGCGATGGCGTCGCCGCAGGGGCATGGCCCCGCCGCTTGCAGGGAAACCTGCGTCAGTCCTGTACGCCGGGACCTTTCGGGGTCTCGGTCGCTGACAGCCAGACCCCTTTGATGAGGTCTGATATGACGGAACGTCCGCAACAATACCGCTTTCACCAAGGCGACAGGGTGCTGCCCTTCTCGGCCGAGGAATATGATGACCGCATCGCCGGGCTGCGCGATGTGATGGAGCTGCACGGGCTGGACGCGGTTGTCCTGACCTCGATGCACAACATCGCCTATTACTCGGGCTTCCTTTACTGCTCGTTCGGGCGGCCCTACGGGCTTGTGGTCACGCATGACCAGTCGGTGACGATCAGCGCGGGCATTGATGCCGCCCAGCCCTGGCGGCGCTGCCATGGCGACAACATCACCTATACCGACTGGCAGCGCGACAACTTCTGGCGGGCCATCGTCTCGGTCGTGGGCGAAGGCAAGCAGGTGGGCTGCGAAGCCGATCACCTGACCATGCTGCAGGCCGAAAAGCTGAACCACTTCCTGAAGCCCAAGCGCGGCATGGACATTGCGCCGGCCACGATGGAACAGCGCATGCGCAAGTCGCCGGCCGAGCTTGACCTGATCCGCGCCGGCGCCGCCGTGGCCGATGTGGGCGGCTTTGCCATCCGTGAGGCGGTGAAGGAAGGCCTGCGCGAGATCGACATCGCCATGGCCGGCCGCGACGCGATGGAGATGGAAATCGCCCGCCGCTTTCCCGATGCCGAATACCGCGATACCTGGGTCTGGTTCCAGTCGGGCATCAACACCGACGGCGCCCACAACCCGGTGACGGCGCGCAAGCTGAAGCGCGGCGATATCCTGTCGCTGAACACCTTCCCGATGATCTCGGGCTATTACACCGCGCTGGAACGCACGATGTTCGTGAAAGAGGTCGATGCCGCCAGCCTGAAGATCTGGGAGGCCAACGTCGCCGCCCATGAATACGGGATGAGCCTGCTGAAACCCGGCGCCTCTTGCGCCGAAGTGACGGCGAAGATCAACGAATTCTTCGAGGAACGGCAGCTTCTGCAATACCGCACCTTCGGCTACGGCCATTCCTTCGGCGTGCTGTCGCATTACTACGGGCGCGAGGCGGGGCTGGAACTGCGCGAGGATATCGACACCGTGCTGGAGCCCGGCATGGTGATTTCGATGGAGCCGATGCTGACCATCCCCGAAGGTCAGCCCGGCGCCGGCGGCTACCGTGAGCATGACATCCTCTTCATCACCGAAGACGGCAACGAGGATATCACCAAATATCCCTACGGCCCCGAATCCAACGTGGTCGGCTAGGCCCCGGGGGCATAACAAAACTGTCGCCCCGGTGTCACCGGGGCGTCACCCAAGCCCGCCATTCCGCCTGCAACAACAGCAGAAGGAATGGCCCATGTCTGTGCGTCTTCTTGGCGTGACCTCGGTTCTGGCGCTTTCGGCGGCCCTGCCCGCCGTGGCCGAACCGGTTTTCAACCGCATCGCAACCTTTGCCACGCCCGACAACATGGCCGAGGGCGAAGACCGCAATCGCCCGACCTCGGCCGAGATCATCTCGGCCACCGAGGATGGCATGGTGCTGATCTACACTGACAGCCCGCTGGGCGTGATCGGGCTGATCGACATCGCCGACCCGCGCGCGCCCAAGCCCCTGGGCAACATCGCCATGGGCGGCGAACCGACCACCGCCAAGGACGTCGCTGGCCGGGTCTATGTCGGCGTCAACACCTCGGAATCCTTCACCAATCCTTCGGGCAAGCTGGTGACGGTCGATCTGGCGTCGAAATCCGTGGTCGCGGAATGCGACATCGGCGGCCAGCCGGATTCGGTGGCCGCCGCCAAGGACGGCAGCTTCCTGGCCATCGCGGTTGAAAACGAGCGCGATGAAGAGGTGAACGACGGCGAGATTCCGCAGATGCCCGCCGGCTATGTGGTGAAGCTGCCGCTGACCGCCGAAGGCGCCGATTGCGCGGCCTTGCAGAAGATCGACCTGACAGGCCTTGCCGAAGTGGGCGCCGAAGACCCCGAACCCGAATTCGTCGATATCAACGGCAAGGGCGAGATTGTCGTTACCCTTCAGGAAAACAACCACATCGTGGTGATCGGCGCCGATGGCGCGGTGGCCAGCCATTTCAGCGCCGGCGCCATCGACCTTGAAGGCATCGACACCAAGGGCGACGGCAAGCTGGACTTCTCGAAGAAGAAAGAGGCCGTGCTGCGCGAACCCGATGGGGTGAAATGGCTGACCGACGACCTTTTTGCCGTGGCGAACGAGGGCGACTACAAGGGCGGCAGCCGGTCCTGGACGGTGTTTGACCGCGTCGGCACGGTCGTCTTCGAATCCGGTCCCGCGCTGGAACATGCGATTGCCGGGATCGGGCACTACCCCGAAGGCCGGTCGAAATCGAAGGGCGTCGAGCTGGAATCGGTCGAGGCGGCGGTGTTCGACGGCACGCCCTATGCCTTTGTGGCCTCGGAACGCGCTTCGGTCATCGGGGTCTATGACATGACCGACCCGGCCGCCCCGGTGCTGAAACAGCTTCTGCCCTCGGGCGTCAGCCCCGAAGGCATGGTGGCCATTCCCGCCCGCAACCTTCTGGCCACCGCGAATGAGGTGGACTTCGTCGAGGACGGCGGGGTGCGGGCCCATGTGATGATCTATGAACGCGCCGAAGGTGCCCCTGCCTATCCGATGATCACCTCGGCCGGCAGCGAAAGCCTGATCGGCTGGGGCGCGCTGTCAGGCCTGGCGGCTGATCCGGCGACGGCGGGCAAGCTTTATGCCGTGTCGGATTCGGCCTATGCCGCGGCACCGACGATCTACACCATCGACGCCACCCAGACCCCGGCCCGGATCACCGCCGCCATGGTGGTGACGCGGGGCGGTGACGCCGCGCAGAAGCTGGACCTTGAAGGCATCGCCACCGATGACGAGGGCGGGTTCTGGCTGGCCAGCGAGGGCCGCAGCGACCGTCTGTTCCCCCATGCCCTGCTGCATGTCGATGCCGAAGGCGCCATCCAGCAGGAAATCGCCCTGCCCGAAAGCCTTCTGGACAACGAGATTCGCTTTGGCTTCGAAGGCGTCGCGGTTTCGGGCAACACGGTCTGGCTGGCGGTGCAGCGCGAATGGCAGGACGACCCGAAGGGCATGGTGAAGCTTCTGGCCTATGACACCGAGGCCGAAACCTGGGGCGCCGTCCACTATCCGCTGGATGCGCCGGGCGAGGGCGCCTGGATGGGCCTGTCGGAAATCACCATCCACGGCGACTGGGCCTATATCGTCGAGCGTGACAACCAGATCGGCGCGAAGGCCGCCACCAAGAAGCTGTACCGCGTGAAGCTGGCCGACATGGTTCCGGCCGAACCGGGCGGCACGCTGCCGGTGGTGGCCAAGGAACTGGTGCGTGACCTGATGCCCGATCTGCAGGTGCTGAACGGCTACACGCCCGAGAAGGTGGAAGGCTTTGCCATCGACGCGGCCGGCGCCGGTTGGGTGGTTACCGACAATGACGGCGTCACCGACTCTTCGGGTGAAACGCTGTTCTGGACCATCGGCCAGCTGCCCTAACCCATTGGTAAGAATCAGCCTCTGGCGGCAACGCCGGGGGCTTTTCTTTTTCGAACAGCCCGTCAAGGGCTTGACGCAGGGGCCAAGTGGCGCGTTTTGTGCCCGAATTGTCCCCTGCCAGAGACTCAGCCGTGACCAACCCGATTCTCCGCCTTGCCGCCGCCTTGTCTTTTTCCGTGCTGGCGGCCTGTGCCGGCGGACCCAAGGAAGAAGCCCCCGATCCCAGCAAGACCCTGCCGGGGTATGAGGGGGTTCAGGACGGCGCCTATTTCATCGAGCCGGTTCCCGCGAATCTGCTGGGCGAAGGCCGTGCCAAGACCGAGGTGGCCTATACCGGCCCCGAAGCGCCGGGGACCATCGTGGTCGATACCCACGCCCGCAAGCTGTATCTGGTGAACGAAGGCGGCACGGCCACGCGCTATGCCATTGCCGTCGGGCGCGAAGGGCTGTCGTTCCGCGGTTCGGGTTATATCGGGCGCAAGGCCGAATGGCCGTCATGGCAGCCCACCGCCAACATGATCCGCACCCGTCCCGACCTTTACGCCGAATATGCCGGCGGCCTGCCCGGCGGGCTGGACAACCCCCTTGGCGCGCGGGCGCTTTATCTGTACCGCGGCGGGCGCGACACGATGTTCCGCATCCACGGCACCATCCAGAACGAATCGATCGGCCACGCCACCAGCGCCGGCTGCATCCGCCTGTTCAATCAGGATGCCATCGACCTTTACACCAAGGTGGACACCGGCGTTTCGGTGAAGGTCCGCTCGCTTGAGGAAAGCCTGGCCATCGAAGGCCCCTACATGGACGACGCCTGGGGCCGTGCCGTGCCGGAAACGCCCGAGAACATCGCCCAGAAGGAACAGGACATCCAGCGCATCGCCGAGGATGAGGCGCGTCAGGCCGAAGAAGCCGCGAAAGCCGCTGCCAAAGCCGAGAAGGACCGCCTCCGCGCCTGCCGCAAGCAGCGCATCTCGGCCGAAGACTGCCCGCCCCTGCCGGCAGAGCCTGAGGCGGTTGCCGGCACCACCGTCGCCTCGACCCGGGGCTGAGGCCTTACACAGCCGGAACCGACAACGGGGGCCAATTGGCCCCCGTTTCGCATTGCGGCAGGGCCGGTCATGCCCCCTGCGCCAGCGCCACGGCATCGGCGCCCGCCGGATAGCGCAGCTGCGGGGTGCCGTCCGTCGCGGCCTGCCAGACAGCTTCGGCCACATCGGCTTCGCGCGTGGTCTGCGGCGGGCTGGCAAAGGCGGCAAAGATCGGCGCGGCAAAATCGGCATAGGCCGGCGGGATCAGATCGGCCACCGGAATATCGGTATTGGCGGCAAAGCGCGTGGTCGGGGCATAGCCCGGCTCGACCAGTTTCGCCCGGATGCCGAAGGCCGCCATCTCATGCGCAAGCGACCCGGTGAACCCCTCGATCGCCTGCTTGCTGGCGGTATAGGCCGCCGCCAGCGGCATCGGTGCCAACGTGACGCTGGAGGTCACATTGACAATCACCCCCGCCCGGCGGGCGCGCATCTGCGGGATGACGGCCTGCACCATGGCCATGACGCCGAAGGTGTTGGTCTCGAACATGCGCCGGACATGATTCATCGGCGTGGCTTCGAAGGCGCCGACCACACCGATGCCGGCATTGTTCACCAGCACATCGACCGGCCCGGCCGCCGCAACGGCCGCCGCAATGCTGTCGGCGCGGGTCACATCCAGCGCCAGAAGCCGGACCAGGTCGGACGCCGGCAAAAGGCCCGCGCGCGGGCTGCGCATGGTGGCGATCACGTTCCAGCCCATGGCGTGAAAATGGCGGGCGGTCTCAAGCCCGTATCCGGACGAGCAGCCGGTGATGAGGACGGTTTTCATGTCAGTCTCCTGATTGGTGTTGACGAAACCGATGTAGCGCGCCAAATCAGGATTATCCGCCATTCCTGGTCCAGATTTTATTCGCGAAAGTCCTGAATGCCCGACCCCCTCTCTGAAGTGATCCGGCTGATGCGCCCCCGCGCCGTCTTTTCGAAGGGCATCAGCGGTGCGGGCAGTTGGGCCGTGCGCTATGCCGAGTTCGGGCATCCGGGCTTCTGCGCGGTCACCGAGGGCCGCTGCCGCCTTTCGGTCGAGGGCGAGGCGCCGGTGACGCTGGAGGAAGGCGATTTCGTGCTGCTGCCGGCGACGCCCGCCTTCACCATGTCGGGCTTTGAACCGGCGCCGGTGCAGCGGATCGACCCGCAGTCGGCGCCGCCCCCTGGGGGCGAGGTGCGCTATGGCCGGCTTTCAGGCCCGGCCGACCTGCGCCAGATCGGCGGCTGGTTCCTGTTTGATTCCCCCGATGCCGGGCTGCTGGTGTCGCTTCTGCCCCGCATGATCCACATTCGCGGCGCGCCCCGGCTTGCCCATATGGTGCGGCTGCTCGGCGACGAATCCGCCCGCGACGACTCCGGGCGCGACCTGATCCTGGAGCGGCTGGTCGAGATTCTGCTGGTCGAGGCGCTGCGCTCGGCCCCGACCGAAGCGGCGGGGCCGGGGCTTCTGCGCGGGCTGTCGGACAAAAGGATTGCCGTGGCGCTGCGCGGCATGCACGACGGCGTCAGCCACCCCTGGACGGTCGAGGAACTGGCGCGGACTGCGGGGATGTCCCGCTCGGCCTTCTTCGGCCGGTTCAGCCGCATGGTGGGCCTGCCGCCGATGGAATATCTTGTGGTCTGGCGCATGGCCGTCGCGCGCAAGCTTCTGCGCGGCGGCGCGCTTGGGATTGACGAGGTGGCCGCGCGCGTCGGTTACGGCTCGGCCAGCACGTTCAGCACGGCCTTCAGCCGCCTGACCGGCCAGCCCCCCGGCCGGTTCATGCGCGCCGACGCGGTGGCTCAGGCCAGGATCACATAATCCTTCAGCGTGGTCTCCAGCACCTCCCAGGTGCCTTCATAGCCCGGACGGATCAGCCAGCTGTCACCGGCCTTCAGATGCGTCTCGACCCCGGCGGCATCGGTCAGCACCGAATGGCCTTGGTGGATATAGACATATTCCCACTCAGCATAGCTGATCGCCCATTTCCCCGGGGTCGATTGCCACATGCCCGCGTAAAGACTGCCGCGCTCTTCCTGGCTCCAGGTGGTATGCACCGGATCGCCCGCCAGCACCGTTTCGGGGCGCGAGATCTCGGGTTCGATCCCCTCGCGTGAAACACGTTCGATCAGGGCCATGGCATCCTCCGGGCTTGGGT
>JACZKR010000186.1 GCA_014859945.1 Paracoccaceae bacterium
CCTCATGGCCGCGGCTGATCTGCCCGCCGCCGATGGCCGCCGCGACGCCGGTGGTCGATGGCCCCGAGGTCGGCAGGCCGCGCGCCACGCGCACCGCCAGCCAGGCGAAGGCCTGCGCCTCGATCATGTCGCCGTTCAGGCCCGCCGCCTCGACCGGTTCCACCGCCACGCCGGGCAGGCGCGCGGCCAGTTCGTCCATCAGCGCCGCATTGTGCCTGCCGCCTCCGGTGACCAGAAGGCGGGTGACCGGCGCCGGGAAATGCTCGGCCCCGCGCGCCACGGCGGCCGCGGCACAGGCGGTCAGCGTGCGGGCGGCATCGGCGTCGCCCAGCGGCGCAACCTGATCAAGAAGATCGTGAAAGTCGTTCCGGTCCAGTGACTTGGGCGGCATTCTGTAGAAATAGGGCAAAGACAGGAACCGCGCCACCACCGCCTCATCCGCCCGGCCCGCGGCGGCCAGCGCGCCCCCCTGATCCTGCGGCTGGCCAAGGCGGGCGCGCATCAGGTCATTCACCGGGGCATTGGCGGGACCGGTATCGAAGGCCAGACAGGCGCCCGGCGCCTGCGGTTCGGCCAGACGCGGATCGACCCAGCTGACATTGCCGACCCCGCCCAGGTTCAGGAAGGCCACCGGCCCCTTTTCCCCGATATGGCGCGCCAGCGCATGGTGAAAGAACGGGGCCAGCGGCGCGCCCTGCCCGCCCATCGCCACATCCGACGACCGGAAATCCCAGACCACGGTGCAATCCAGAGCCTCGGCCAGAACGGCGCCGTTGCCGGCCTGATGGGTGCCGCGCCCACCCGGATCATGGGCCAGCGTCTGGCCGTGAAACCCCACCAGCGCGGCGCCGGAAAACCGCGCCAGCAGCTCGACATGGGCGTTTTCCACCACCTCGGCGGCTTCGGAGACCCCGTCTTCACCCGGCCAGCGGCCAAGGGCTGCGCGCAGCGTGGCCTGCTCATCTTCCGTGAAGGGGCGGAAGGCGCTGGGGCCGAACTCGGCAATCGCCTGACCGTCGGTCAGCAGCATCGCCGCATCCACCCCGTCCAGCGATGTGCCCGACATCGCCCCCAAAGCCCAGACCGGCCCGGCTTTCAGCATCTTTCCCTTGGCCCCCCGCCCGGCTATACCCCGCAGGGATTAATGCACGAGCGAGCCATGACCTACCATCCGAAATCCGACTTCCTGCGAGTGATGTTCGAGCGCGGCTTCGTGGCCGACTGCACGGACTATCAGGCGCTTGACGAGGCTTTGGTGAAGGGGGTCGTGCCCGCCTATATCGGCTATGACGCCACGGCGGCGTCCTTGCATGTCGGCCACCTGATGAACATCATGGTGCTGCGCTGGCTGCAGAAGACCGGTCACCAGCCGATCACCCTGATGGGCGGCGGCACCACCAAGGTGGGCGATCCGTCCTTCCGCAGCGAGGAACGCCCGCTGCTGACGCCCGAGGCGATCGACCGCAACATCGACGGGCTGAAGCAGGTCTTCGCCCGCTATCTGGATTATTCCGACGCGCCCAATGGCGCGATCATGCTGAACAATGCCGAGTGGCTGGACAGCCTGAACTACCTCGATTTCCTGCGCGACATCGGGCGGCATTTCAGCGTGAACCGGATGCTGTCGTTTGAATCGGTGAAGTCGCGGCTGGACCGCGAGCAATCGCTTTCCTTCCTCGAATTCAACTACATGATCCTTCAGGCCTATGATTTCCTTGAGATTCACCGCCGCTATGGCTGCCTGTTGCAGATGGGCGGGTCGGATCAGTGGGGCAATATCGTCAACGGGATCGACCTGACGCGCCGGGTGATCGACCATGAAATCTTCGGGCTGACCACGCCTTTGCTGACCACCTCGGACGGGCGCAAGATGGGCAAGTCGGCCAGCGGCGCGGTCTGGCTGCGCGCCGACATGCTGAGCCCTTACGAGTTCTGGCAGTTCTGGCGCAACACCACCGATGCCGATGTGGGCCGCTTCCTGAAGATCTTCACCGAACTGCCGGTCGAGGAATGCGACCGCCTGGGCGCGCTGCAGGGGGCCGAGATCAACGGCGCCAAGATCCTGCTGGCCAATCTGGCGACCACGCTTCTGCACGGCGCCGAAGCCGCGGCGGCGGCCGAGGCCACCGCGCGGGAGGTGTTCGAGCGGGGCGGCGTGGGCGATGACCTGCCCACGGTGCGGGTGACGGCGGCCGAGGCGGCGGAAGGCCTGGGCATTGTGCAGCTGTTCGTCAAGGCGGGCCTGGCCGCCAGCGGCAAGGACGCCAAACGCCTGATCGCCGAAGGCGGTGCGCGGCTGAATGACGAGCTGGTGACCGATCAGGGCCTGCGTCTGGGCGCAAGCCATCTGGCCGAGCCGCTGAAGCTGACCGCCGGCAAGAAGCGCCACGCGCTGGTGGTGCTGGACTGATGCGGGCGGCGGCGGGTCTTCTGGCGCTGCTGCTGCCGGCGCAGGCGCTGGCCTGCCCGATGAGCCTTGCGCTTTACACCGAGCCGATGCTGGGGGCCGAACTGCGCTTTCACGCCGCGGCACCCTGGGAACAGTCGGGCATGGTCAAGCATGTGATGGAGCTTGCCCTGCCCGACGGCCGCATCCTCTGGGGTGAGATCGGCGAGAACATGGGCATCAGCCGCGACGAGGGGCGGCTTTATTGGGGCTGCGACCGCCCCGGCCCCGATGACGCCCCGCTGGACGAAGCACAGATCGCCGAATGCCAGGTCTGGTCGGGGGTGGTCTATGCGCTGCAGGGCGGCAAGGCCGATTTCAACCCGCCGCCCGACGGCAAGGCCCCCGAAAGCCTGATCCTGTCCGACATCGGCCGCCAGCTGCGCTATGCGGTGATGGACGGCCCCGAGGGCGAGATATGGGACCAGTTCACCCTGTCGGGCTGCGCGGAATAGGTGAGTCAAGGGGAGGTGCGTGAGATCACGCACCCTAAGGGGGGCGCCGAGGAAGGGTGCGTGATCTCACGCACCTTGCCCGCCGATCGCCTGCCACCATTCCCGCAAATGAAAAGGGGCCTTGCGGCCCCTTTCCGTTATTCCTGCACCGTGACCTTGGCCATCACGTCGGGGTCGCTGACCTCGCCGTTGCCGCCGGCGCCTTTCTTGATGGCGTCCACCACCTCCATGCCCGAGATCACCCGGCCGAAGACGGTGTATTGCCCGTCCAGGAAGCTGCCGTCGTCGAACATGATGAAGAACTGGCTGTTGGCGCTGTCGGGGTCCTGCGCGCGGGCCATGCCGACGATGCCGCGCTGGAACGAGATGTCCGAGGCCTCCAGCGGGATGTCATCCATGGCCGAGCCGCCCATGCCGGCCATCGCGGTGTCGCCACCCTTCTTGCCATACTGCACGTCGCCGGTCTGGGCCATGAAGCCCTCGATCACGCGGTGGAAGACCACGTTGTCATAGGCCCCCTCTTTCGCCAGCGCGACGATCTGCGCCACATGCTTCGGCGCCACGTCAGGCAGAAGGTCGATGACGATGGTGCCGTTGGCCTGACCGGCGACCTCGATCACCAGATTGGGGCCCGGCAGGTCGGGCACGTCCTGCGCTACGGCGGGTGTGGCCAGCAGGAACGCGGCGGCGGCGATCTTACGCAACATCGGCGGCCACCCGGACGGTGATCATGCGGTCGGGGTTCGCCGGCGGCTCGCCGCGCATGATCTTGTCCACATGCTCCATGCCCGAGATCACCCGGCCATAGACCGTGTACTGCCCGTTCAGGAAGTGGTTGTCCTTGAAGTTGATGAAGAACTGGCTGTTGGCCGAGTTCGGGTTCTGCGACCGCGCGGCGCCCAGCGTGCCACGGTCATGCGGCAGCTTGGAAAACTCGGCCGGCAGATCGGGATAGGCCGAGCCGCCGGTGCCGGCGCGGCGGGGGTTGTAGTCTTTTTCCATGTTGGCATTGGCCACGTCGCCGGTCTGGGCCATGAAGCCCTCGATCACGCGGTGGAAGGCCACGTTGTCATAGGCCTTGTCGCGGGCCAGCTGCTTCATCCGCTCGGCATGCTTGGGCGCCACTTCCGCCAGCAGTTCGATCACCACTTCGCCGTCCTTCAGCGTCATGATGATGGTGTTTTCGGGGTCTTTGATCTCGGCCATCGGGCAATCTCCGTTACTTCGGGGCGGAACCTAATGTCGCGGGCGGCCAAGGGGAAGGGCTGACGGTTGACGAATGGCCCCAATGCGCGGAAAGAGGGGCAAACCCTGGAGGACATCATGCCCTGGAACACCCTCGACGATCTGGCGCTGGCGGGAAAGACCGTGCTGACCCGCGTTGACATCAACGTGCCGATGGAGGGGGGCGTGGTGACCGACACGACGCGGATCGACAAGATCCTGCCCACGGTCAACGACATCATCGCGCGGGGCGGCAAGGTGGTGCTGCTGGCCCATTTCGACCGCCCGAAAGGCAAGGTGGTGCCCGAGATGAGCCTGTCGCGCATCCAGCCCGCGCTGGAGGCGGCGCTGGGGCGCCGCGTGGTCTTCGGCGCCGATTGCGTGGGGTCCGAGGCGACGACGGCCATCGCCGCGGCCGTGCAGGGCGATGTGGTGCTGCTGGAAAACACCCGCTTCCACCCCGGCGAGGAAAAGAACGACCCGGCGCTGGCCAGCCAGATGGCGGCGCTGGGCGATGTCTATGTGAATGACGCCTTCTCGGCCGCGCACCGGGCGCACGCCTCGACCGAAGGCATCGCGCGGCTGTTGCCCAAGGCGGCGGGCCGGCTGATGGAGGCGGAACTGAAGGCGCTTGAGGCGGCACTGGGCAACCCGGTGCGGCCGGTGGTGGCCGTGGTGGGCGGCGCCAAGGTTTCAACCAAGCTCGACCTTCTGGGCAATCTGGTCGGCAAGGTCGATCATCTGGTGATCGGCGGTGGGATGGCCAACACCTTCCTTGTGGCCAGGGGCACCGAAGTGGGCAAAAGCCTGGCCGAACGCGACATGGCCCCCACCGCGCGCGAGATCATGGCCAAGGCCGAAGCTGCCGGCTGCACCATCCACCTGCCCGTCGATGTGGTCGTGGCGCGGGAGTTCAGGGCCGGCGCCGCCAGCGAAACCGTCGCGGCCGATGCCTGCCCCGCCGATGCGATGATCCTGGATGCAGGCCCCGCCACGGTGGCGGCGCTGGAGCAGGTCTTTGCCGGGGCGAAGACGCTGATCTGGAACGGCCCGCTGGGCGCGTTCGAGATCGCCCCCTTCGATGCCGCCACCAATGCCGCCGCCCGCGCCGTGGCCCGGCTGACGCGCGAGGGCCGCCTTGTTTCTGTCGCCGGCGGCGGCGATACGGTCGCTGCGCTGAATCAGGCCGGGGCGGCGGCGGATTTCACCTTCATCTCGACCGCCGGCGGGGCCTTCCTTGAATGGATGGAAGGCAAGGAACTGCCCGGCGTCGCGGCGCTGATGGCCTGACCGCGCGCCTTCGGGCCGGCCGTGGCCAGGGGCGCTGCCCCTCGGGCCGTGCCGGCCCTCACCCCGGGATATTTTCCGAGAGAGGATGAACGAGGCCCCTTCATCCTCTCTCTGCAAATATCCCGGGGGTGAGCCGCCAAAGGCGGCGAGGGGGCAGCGCCCCCTTCTTCGGTTCCGGCAGCCGGCACGTTAGCGATAGCACGCTTGCAGCGCGGCGCGGCATTTCCTATGCCGCCATAAGGCATTTCAGAGGGCATGGTCATGACCAAGGCAGAGCAGACGGCGCAGATCGCGGCGGGCAAGGGGTTCATCGCGGCGCTGGACCAGTCGGGCGGCTCGACCCCCAAGGCGCTGAAGCAATACGGCATCGCCGAGGGCGCGTGGTCGGATGAGGCGGGCATGTTCGACCTGATCCACGCCATGCGCGCCCGCATCATCAAGTCGCCCGCCTTCACCGGCGACAAGGTGGTGGGCGCGATCCTGTTCGAACAGACCATGGACCGCACCATCGACGGCATCCCCACCGCCACCTATCTGTGGGAAAAGCGCCATGTCGTGCCGTTCCTCAAGATCGACAAGGGGCTTGAGGCCGAGGTGGACGGCTGCCAGCTGATGAAGCCGATGCCGGGGCTGGATGCGCTGCTGGACCGCGCGGCCAGGGCGGGGATCTTCGGCACCAAGGAACGCTCGGTCGTGTCGGCGGCCAATGCCAAGGGCATTCAGGCGGTGGTGGACCAGCAGTTCGCCGTGGGGCAGCAGGTGCTGGCCCATGGGCTGATGCCCATTCTGGAACCCGAGGTGACGATCTCGATCGCCGACAAGGCGGCGGCCGAAGACCTGTTGCAGAAGGCGCTTCTGGCGGGGCTGGATGCGCTGCCAGAAGGCCAGCAGGTGATGCTGAAGCTGTCGCTGCCGACGGTGGCGAATTTTTATGCGCCGCTGGTCGATCACCCCAAGGTGCTGAAGGTGGTGGCGCTGTCGGGCGGTTACAGCCGCGATCAGGCCAATGCGCTTCTGGCGCAGAACCGCGGCATCATCGCCTCGTTCAGCCGCGCGCTGAGCGAGGGGCTGAGCGCGGGCCAGTCGGATGCCGAGTTCGACGCAATGCTGGGCGAGGCGGTTACCTCGATCCACGCGGCCTCGGTCGCCGGGTGACGGCAACTGTCACTTGACCGGGCGGCCCGGCCGGGCAGATTGGGGGCACCTTCGGGTGCCCTTTCCTTTGGAGAATTCCCTTGTCCTTCCGCCCGCTTGCCGCCGCCCTT
>JACZKR010000187.1 GCA_014859945.1 Paracoccaceae bacterium
CCAGAAGCAGGACGCCCTGCGGCCCGTCCACACGCACGGCCGCCCCCGTCCAGCGCCAAGTGGCGCCGACAGCAAGAACGTCCAAAGGCGCGGCCCGAAGCCCGTCCACTTCCGTCTGTGCCCAGGAAATGACAAACGTGCCCGGAGAGCCCGTCTTCATGCCTGTATGCCTGCTCGTCTTGTTATTGTTTGTGCGCAGACGTTAACAATTCGCGCGTGAACGCGCTATTGCAAATGTGCAACGAAACGGTCTTTCTTGCGATGATTCAAGCGGCTGGCGCCGGTTCTTCACTCAGAATCTGAGGTTAAGACTCAATCCGCCCACCACCTGGCCTTCGGATTGTTCCTCGAACTCGGGCGAAAGGTAGCTCAGCCCGTAGAAGATCGAGTTATGTTCGCCCTGCCATTGCACCCCGGCGCGCAGGCGCATCCGGTCGGGCGACAGCGTCACCGCGCCGTCCGAAGGGAAATAGACGCTGTCGAACACCCGCGCCACATCGGCCCCCAGCGTGAAGGTCAGGCCGGTCTGCACATCGCCCGCCACGCCGCGATAGCGCAGGCCCGTCGTGCGGTCGCGCAGCATCAGATCCCCCGGACCGAAGCCGCCGAAGGTCACGTCGGCGCCCATCCGCACCATGGTTTCGGCGCCGGCGCGCAGTTCGACAAAGGGCCGCGCCTCGGCCCCACCCAGCGCGAATCCGCGGCCGATCTCGGCCACCAAAGTGGGGTGAAAGCCATTGCCGATCTGGTTTTCCAGCGCCGGATCGGGGCTTTCGGCGCCCAGCTTGTCATGCGCCCAGGAATGGAATGACCCGATGCCGGTCTGTTCCCCGGTCACCACCAGATCGCCGCCCAGGCTGACCTCGGCCCCCTTCCACTGGAAATGGGTATGCACCCCCAGGCTCAGGCTGCCGGCATAGCGCCGGTCATCGGCGGCAGGAGATTGCAGATTGGCCGGTGCCGCAATGTCACCGGACAGGCGGAATTCCAGTATCTCGCCCGGCCGGGCCGGCAGATCGCCTGAAAAACTGTAGCCGCGCACCATGCTGACGGTATATCCGCCGCTCTGCCAGCGGTCCTGGCCGTCGCCGATGGCATCGTTGTGGAACAGCCGGCCCCAGCCCAGGGTCACGCGATCTTCGGCCGCCGCGACATCCGCCAGCGTGATCATGCATGCCAGCGCGGCCATCACGCCGCGGATTGCCTGTTTCCGTTCCATTCTCTGCCCTTCGGCCGGGCTTATGCGCCCGGTCACCCATTTGCCGGCGATTTTGCAGGCTTTGCACCACAGCGCAACCCTGACGCGCGTTTTTGACGACTTTATGGCCGGAGCCGCACCAGATTGGCACAGGCAGGTCAGGGCAAACCGGCCAGAAGCCCCGCCAGATCGCCGAAATCGGCAAAGGCAAAGCGATGCGGCACATCGGCCACCGGCGCCTTGCGGTAGCCTTCGGTGTAAAGACCGAAGGGCAGCCCGGCGGCAACAGCCGTTTCGGCGTCCACCTCACTGTCGCCGATGAAGGCCAGCGGCACACACCCCGTCGCGGCAAAGGCGGCATGCAGCGGCGCCGGATGAGGCTTGCGCTGGGGCAGACTGTCACCGCCGATGACCGCGTCAAAAAGATGTGCCATGTCCAGAGTGGCAAGGATGGCGGTCGTCAGCGCCATCGCCTTGTTGGTGCAAAGGCCGAGGCGATATCCTTCGGCCCGCAACCGTTCCAGCGCGTTGATGACACCCGGATAAGGCCGGGTCAGATCGGCCGGCGCCGCCAGATAATGCCGCAGCATCGCCGCCGTCATCTGGTCCTGCAACCCGTCCGGCAGGCCACGCGCCCGGCGCACCTGCGCCACAAGGCTGGGCACGCCATGGCCGATGAAGCCGCGCACCACCGGCAGGTCCAGCGGCGCCGCGCCGAAATCTGCCAGAACGCGGTTCGCGGCCACATGCAGGTCGGGCAGGCTGTCAATCAGCGTGCCGTCCAGATCGAAGACGACCGAGCGGTTCATGCCCATCCCCCGGCCGGCACTCAGGCCCGCTTTGCCTCGATCACCTGCCAGATCCGCTCGGCGGTGTTGGTGCCGTCAAAGCGTTCCAGCTCCTGAATGCCGGTGGGCGAGGTCACGTTGATCTCGGTCAGCCAATCGCCGATCACGTCGATGCCGACGAAGATCTGCCCTTTTTCCTTCAGCACCGGGCCAATGCGGCGGCAGATCTCCAGATCACGCGCGGTCAGGCCGATCTTCTCGGGCCGCCCGCCGACATGCATGTTCGACCGGGTCTCGCCGGCCTGCGGCACGCGGTTGATGGCGCCGACCGGCTCTCCATCCACCAGGATGACCCGCTTGTCGCCCTTGGAGACATCGGGAAGGAACTTCTGCACGATCATCGGCTCACGGCTCATGCCGGTGAACAGTTCGTGCAGCGAGGCAAGGTTGCGGTCGTTCGGGTCGAGCCGGAACACCCCCGCCCCGCCGTTGCCGTAAAGCGGCTTCAGGATGATGTCGCCATGCCGCGCCTTGAAAGCCCGGATCGTCGCCAGGTCGCGGGCAATCGCCGTGGGCGGTGTCAGATCGGGGAACCGCAGGACCAGAAGCTTCTCGGGGCTGTTGCGCACCCAGAACGGATCGTTCACCACCAAAGTGCGCGGGTGGATCATCTCCAGCAGATGGGTGGTGGTGATATAGCCCATGTCGAAGGGTGGGTCCTGCCGCAGCCAGACCACATCGAAATCGGCCAGATCCACCTCGGTCTCGGGACCATAGGTCACATGGTTCCCGACTTCGCGCCGCAGCGTGATCGGGAAACCCCGCGCAACAACCCGCCCCTCGACAAAGGCCAGCTTGTCGGGCGTGTAGAAGAACAGCGAATGCCCCCGCTCCTGCGCCTCAAGTGCAATACGGAAAGTCGAATCGGCGTTGATATTGACCGATCCGATCGGATCCATCTGCAGGGCAACCTTCAGGGCCATCGCGCATCCTCCGGGCTTGTGCCGCCCCTAGATGACCCATGCCGCCGCCGGATGCAATTCGTCACGCGGCCATGACGTTCTCGATCACCTCGATCCGGCCCTGACCATCGACCAGTGCGACGTCGAAACGACAGGGGGTCAGCAACCCGCGCGGCTCGCGGCCGATGAAATCCTCGGCCGAGGCATGGATGCGCGCCATCTGCCGGCTGCTGACATGCCACGCCGCCGCATCGAAGCTGCGGCTTTGCTTGACTTCGATGAAGATCACCTCGGCGCCATCGCGCGCGATCAGGTCAATTTCACCGCCCGGGCCGCGCCAGCGGCGGGCACAGACAGTGCGCCCATTGCGTTCGTAGAAACGCTCCACCGCGGCTTCGGCAGCGCGGCCTGCCAGATCGTTGCGGCGCCCGCGATCCGCTGAACCCTGCCTCATTTCCCCGTCCTTTCAAGCGCCATCCGATACACATCCTTCCGTGCCAGCCCGAAAGCTTCGGCAACCGCAGCCGCTGCATCCTTGACCGACATCGCCTGAAGCGCGCGGTCCAGCGCCGCCTCGACGGTTCCGGCATCTGCCACCGTTTCGGCGCCGCGATCGATGACCACGACCACTTCGCCCTTCACCTCACGTTCGGCAAACTCTGCCGCGAGTTCGCCCAGCGTGCCGCGCGTCACCTCTTCAAAGCGTTTCGTCAGTTCCCGGCAGACCGCAGCTTGTCTTTCCGCTCCCAGAATCTGCAACAAGTTTCCCAATAGTTCCTTAACGCGCTTGGGGGATTCATAAAGAACCAGCGTCGCCCGGACCGGAGCCAGTTCGCGCAGGAAAGTCTCCCGCGCGCCTTTCGCTGCCGGAGGGAAGCCTGCGAACAGGAACCGGTCGGTCGGCAGGCCCGCCACGGTCAGTGCGCAGATCACCGCCGAGGCGCCGGGCGCGGCCGTCAGCGGCAGGCCCCGCGCCGCCACTTCGCGCGCCAGTTCGAAACCGGGGTCCGAGATCAGGGGCGTTCCGGCTTCCGAGGCATAGGCCACGCTCTTGCCCTCGGCGATGGCGGCCAGCAGGCGCGGCAGGGCCTGGGCGGCGTTGTGGCCGTGATAGGCGACCAGCGGCCTTCCGTTCAGGGCGATGCCATGGATTTCCATCAGGTGGCGCAGGGTCCGCGTGTCTTCGGCCGCCAGCACATCAGCCGCCGCCAGCGTGTCCAGCGCGCGCAGCGTGATGTCGCGCGCCGTGCCGATGGGGGTTGAAACCAGATGCAGTCCGGGGGCCAGAGGTCTGGCGCCGGGCGTCGCTTTGCCGATCGTCACCGCGGCCTCCCTGACAAGTTTACTTCCCCCCGCGAAGGCCTTAGGCTTCCCGCCCAATCGCCGTGCCTTTGGGAGTGAGGTTTCCCCATGTTGTCCGTTTTGCGCCGGGCCCGCAAGTCGCTGGGCCAGATCGCTCTTTCCCTGGCCGCCGTCGCGCTGGCCGCCTGTACGCCGGGCAGCGCCCCCTCGACCGGGGGGGGCAGCGGCAAGGTGCAGGTGGCGCTTCTGGTGCCTGCCGGTTCGGGTCAGGCAAGTGACGAGCTTCTGGCGCGCTCGCTGCAGAACGCCGCCCGCATGGCGATTTCCGATCTGAACGGCGTGCAGATCGACCTGCGGGTCTACAACACCGCCGGCCAGCCCGGTCAGGCCGCCGCCATGGCGACGCAGGCCGTGGCCGAGGGGGCGCAGGTGATCCTTGGGCCGGTCTATGCGCAAGAGGCCAACGCCGCGGGCGTGGCGGTTGCCGGGTCGGGCGTGAATGTTCTGGCCTTCTCGAACAACCCTGACATCGCCGGCAACAACGTCTTCGTCCTTGGGCCGACCTTCGACAACACCGCACGCCGGCTGGCGAGCTTTGCCGTGCGGCAGGGCAAGTCGAAGATCATGATCGTGCATGACCGCAACACCGCCGGCGATCTGGGCCGTGCCGCCATCCAGCGCGGCGTGGCGGCGGGCGGCGGGTCGGTCGTGGCGACGGGCAGCTATGAGTTTTCGCAGAACGGCGTGGTGCAGGCCGCTCCGGTTCTGGCGGCGCAGGCGAAATCTTCGGGTGCGCAGGCGGTGTTCCTGACGGCTGACACGGCGGGCGCGCTGCCGCTGATCAGCCAGCTTCTTTCGGAAAACGGCCTGCCGCCTTCGGTGACGCAGTATATCGGCCTGACCCGCTGGGATATTCCCACCGCCACCCTGTCGCTGCCCGGGGTTCAGGGCGGCTGGTTCGCCCTGCCGGACCCCGCGCTTTATGCCCAGTATCAGTCGCGCTATTCGGCCAGCTTCGGCGAGGCGCCGCATCCGATCTCGGGCCTGGCCTATGACGGCATCGCCGCCATCGGCGCGCTGATGAAATCGGGGATGAGCGGGCCTGTCTCGAAGGCCGCGCTGACTCAGGGCTCGGGTTTTGTCGGCGTGAACGGCATCTTCCGGCTGCGGGCCGACGGCACCAATGACCGGGGTCTGGCCATCGCGCGGATCGCCAACGGCCAATACACCGTGATCGACCCGGCCCCGCGCAGCTTCGGCGGCGCAGGCTTCTGATTCCGGCCGGAGGAGCCCTGCGGATGACTGCCGCGACATCCGGGCCGGGGCTTCTGGTGCCGGCTTCCGAACTGATCGATCCTGCCGCGATCATTGGTGCCATTGCCGCCGAGACCGGCCCCTCGCCCGAGCCGCGCGCGGCCCGGGCAGTTGCCGTCCGCCACCTTGCAGCCGCCAAGTCAAGGGCCAACGCCGCGCTGGCCGCCGCCTTTGCCGCAAGGCCGCTGGACGCACGGCCGCTGGTTTCGGCGCAGGCGCTTTTGACCGACGGGCTGGTGACCACCGCGCTGGCTGTGGCGCGCGACCTGCTGCATCCGCTGTCGAACGCGACCGAGGCCGAGCGGATCGCGGTTCTGGCCGTGGGCGGCTATGGCCGGGCCGAGATGGCGCCGCATTCCGACGTGGACCTGCTGTTCCTGACGCCGTGGAAGATCACCGGCTGGGCGGAAAGCGTCATCGAATCGATGCTTTACATCCTGTGGGACCTGAAGCTGAAGGTCGGCCATTCCAGCCGCACCGTGGCCGACTGCCTGCGGCTGGGGCGAGAGGATATCACCATCCGCACCGCGCTGCTGGAGCATCGCTTCATCGCCGGCCACGCCCCCATCGCGCAGGATCTGGGCGAAAAGCTGTGGTCCGACCTTTTCCGCAAGACCGGCCCCGAGTTCATCGAGGCCAAGCTTGCCGAACGGGCCGAGCGGCATCGCCGGCAGGGCGGCCAGCGCTATGTGCTGGAGCCGAACGTCAAAGAAGCCAAGGGCGGGCTGCGCGACCTGCAGACGCTGTACTGGATCGGCAAGTATCTGCACCGGGTGCAGTCGCCGGCCGGGCTGGTCGCGGCGGGGCTGCTGACGGCCGAGGAATTCGCCACCTTCCAGCGCGCTGAAGACTTCCTCTGGGCGGCGCGCTGCCACATGCACTACATCACCGGGCGGGCGACGGACCAGCTGACCTTCGACTTGCAGGTCGAGGTAGCGGCGCGCATGGGCTACCGCGATGCCGGCGGGCGGCGGGCGGTGGAAATCTTCATGCAGGATTACTTCCGCCACGCCACCCGCGTCGGCGAATTGACCCGCATCTTCCTGACCCAGCTGGAAGCCCGCCATGTGAAATCCGAAGCGCGGCTGGCCGGCCTTTTCAGCCGCCGCAAGGTGCGCCCGGGCTACAGGCTGATTCAGGGCCGGCTGGATGTGACCGACCCCGCCACCTTCCTGTCGGACAAGCTGAACCTGCTGCGGGTCTTTGAAGAGGGGTTGCGGTCGGGCTACCTGCTGCATCCCAACATCATGCGGCTGGTGGCAGCGCATCTGGACCGCATCGACGACGACATGCGCGAAGACCCCGAGGCGGCGCGCATCTTTCTTGACCTGATGCTGAAACACGGCAACCCCGAGCGCCCGTTGCGCCGGATGAACGAACTCGGCGTGCTGTCGGCCTTCCTGCCCGAGTTCGAGCCGATTGTGGCGATGATGCAGTTCAACGTCTATCACCACTACACGGTGGACGAACATATCATCCAGACCATCTCGACTCTGGCCCAGATCGAGCGGGGGGAACTGGTCGAAGACCTGCCGCTGTCCTCGTCGATCCTGAAGGCCGGGGTGAACCGGCGGGTGCTGTATGTGGCCCTTCTGCTGCATGACATCGGCAAGGGCCGGTCTGAGGACCACTCGATCCTTGGCGCGCAGATCGCGCGGCGGGTGGCGCCGCGGCTGGGCTTGAGCGAAGAGGAATGCGAAACCGTCGAATGGCTGGTGCGCTGGCATCTTCTGATGTCCGACATGGCGCAGAAGCGCGACATCGGCGACCCGCGCACGGTGCGCGACTTTGCCAAGGCGGTGAAGACGCGCAAGCGGCTGGACCTCTTGACGGTGCTGACGGTCTGCGACATCCGCGGCGTGGGGCCTGACACCTGGAACAACTGGAAGGCCATGCTGCTGCGCCAGTTGCACGCCCGCACGACCGAAGCGCTGGAAAGCGGTCTGGAAAGCTTCAACCGCGAGAAGCACGAGGATGAGGCGAAGTCGGCCCTGCGCGCCCGGCTGGCCGACTGGCCGGCGGCCGAGGTGAAGACCGAGATGGCCCGCCATTATGCCCCATACTGGCAGGGCCTGACCACCGACACGCAAGAGGTGTTCGCGCGGTTGCTGCGCGGCCTTGGCGATGACGAAATCCGCATCGACCTGCACCCCGAGCCCGACCGCGACGCCACGCGGGCCTGTTTCGCGCTGGCCGATCACCCCGGCATCTTCAGCCGCCTTGCCGGCGCGCTGGCGCTGGTCGGCGCCAACGTGGTCGATGCCCGCACCTATACCTCGAAGGACGGCTATGCGACGCCGGTCTTCTGGGTGCAGGACCGCGAGGGCAAGCCCTATGAGGTGGCGGGCCTGCCCCGCCTGCGCCAGACCATCGAAAGAACACTGAAGGGTGAGGTGGTGGCCCGTCAGGCCCTTGCCGGCCGCGACAAGGTGAAGAAGCGCGAACGCGAGTTCCGCTTTCCGACCCATATCACCTTCGACAACGAGGGTTCGGAAATCTACACCATCATCGAGGTCGATACCCGCGACCGACCGGGCCTACTGTATGACCTGACGCGCACGCTGGCCTCGAACAACATCTACATCGCTTCGGCGGTGATCGCGACCTACGGGGCGCAGGTGGTGGACAGCTTCTATGTCAAGGACATGTTCGGCCTGAAACTGCACGCAAAATCCAAGCAGGAAGCGCTGGAACGCAAGCTGCGCCAGGCCATCACCGAGGGCGCCGAGCGCGCGCAGGCACCGGGATGATGTCGTCGCCCCGATCCGCTGCCGGCAAGTCTCCTGCGCCGCCATCCAACGGCGGGCGGCCATGAAACCGATCAGCCTGATGCGATCCGTCGTAACCGTCGGGGGCTGGACGCTGTTGTCCCGCGGCGCGGGCTTTGCGCGCGACATGATGATGGCGGCCTATCTGGGGGCCGGGCCGGTGGCCGATGCCTTCAACGTCGCCTTCTCGCTGCCCAACATGTTCCGCCGCTTCTTCGCCGAGGGCGCCTTCAACATGGCCTTCGTGCCGATGTTCGCCAAGAAGCTGGAAGGCGGCGAGGATGCGCAGGGCTTTGCGCAGGATGCCTTCAACGGCATGGCGGCGTTGCTGTTTGTCTTCTCGATCCTGGGCACGCTGGCCATGCCCTGGCTGGTCTGGGCCATGGCCTCGGGCTTTGCGGGGGATACGCGTTTCGATCTGGCTGTGACCTATGGCGAGATCGGGTTCAACTACATCCTTTTCATCTCGCTGGTCGCGCTGTTGTCGGGCGTGCTGAACGCGCATGGGCACTTTACCGAAGCGGGTTTCGTGCCGGTGCTGATGAACCTGATCTTCATTGCCGCGATGATGCTGGCCGCTCGCGCCGGCTGGGACATGGGGATGACGCTGGCCTGGTGCGTGCCGGTGACGGGGGTGGCGCAGCTGGCCTTCACCTGGGTTTCGGCGCACCGCATCGGCTTTCGCTTCCGCCTGCGCTGGCCGCGCCTGACGCCCGAGTTGAAGCGGCTGGCCGTGATTGCCGCTCCGGCCCTGCTGGCCGGCGGCGTGGTACAGATCAACCTGCTGGTCGGCCGTCAGGTCGCCAGCTACACCGAAGGCGCGGTGTCCTGGCTGGTCTATGCCGACCGGCTGTATCAGCTGCCGCTGGGCGTCGTCGGCATCGCCATCGGCACCGTGCTGCTGCCTGACCTCGCGCGCCGGCTGCGCGCCGGCGATGCCGAGGGCGGGAGGGCCAGCTTCAATCGCGGCGTCGAATTCGGCCTGCTGCTGACGGTTCCGGCCGCCGTGGCTCTGGTGGTCATCGCCATGCCGCTGACCGAGGTGCTGTATCAGCGCGGCGCCTTCGGGCCGGACGATACGGCGGCAACGGCGCTGGCGCTGGCGATTTATGGGGCGGGCCTGCCGGCCTTCGTGCTGCACAAGGTGCTGCAGCCGCTGTACTACGCCCGCGAAGACAGCCGCAGCCCCTTCCGCTTTGCGGTGCTGTCGATGGTGGTGAACGCCGCGCTGGCCTTTGGCCTGATGCCGGTGATCGGCTTTGCCGCCGCCGCGCTGGCCACCACGCTGGCCGGCTGGATCATGGCGGCGCAACTGTGGTTCGGCTCACGCCGGATGGGGGATGAGGCGCGGCTGGACGCCCGGATGCGCCAGCGCCTGCCCCGGATCATTCTGGCCGCGCTGGGAATGGGTGCGGTGCTGTGGCTTGCCGCCCTGCTGCTAGGCCCGGCGCTGTCCAGCCCGGGCTGGCGCTATTCGGCGCTGGCGGCGCTGGTCGCGGCCGGCATCCTTTCCTATGGCGGCATCGGCCTTGCCATCGGCGCGCTGCGCCTGTCCGACCTGCGCCAGTTGCGCCGTCAGCGCTGACGCATCATCGCGCGCAGCCGGGCCACCTCGCCCGGGGCCACCAGATAGGACAGGCCGAAGCCCACCGCAAAGGCCGGCAGTTCGGCCGCCCAGTGCCAGCCGAAGCCGAAGATCGTGCCGAAGAGCACCTGAATGACCAGAAGCGAGCCGATCATCGAAAACGCCCGCCAGCGCTTGCTGCCCTCATTCGCCAGCCGCCGGAACAGGATCCAGCTCATCGCTCCGATCAGGCCGTAAACCGGCACCCATGCCCCGATCAGCGGCGTCTTGACGAAGGGCAGCGCGGTAAAGACCAGCGGGCCGGTAAGGGTGGCGGCCAGCAGCACCACCAGCACGCCCCACCAGCGGAACACCTCACCCACGAACTTGCCCAGCGCCATCAGGATCACCACCACCAGAAGCGCATCCGACAGGGCGGAATGGATGAACGGATAGCTGACCAGCCGCCACATCCCGTCCAGCGGATATTGATGCGCCGCGATCATCGCCCGCATCATGTCGGGCGAGAAGGCCAGCTTCTGCACCGCCTCGGACCGCCAGCCGATGGCAGTGGGCCCGCCGGCGATGCCGGCCGCGCCGAGGCTGACCACCACCTCCATCGCGATCATCGGCAGGACGATCAGCCAGACCACCCAAGGCAAGGGGTTCAGCGGCGGGGCGTTGCGGTCAGGCTCCATCGGTCCTCCTGCGCGGGCTTGATTGACGCCCGTCTGCGCCAGCGATAAGCCCCTCGGACGCAACTTTCCAGAGGAAGCCCCATGTCCGAGCCGGTCCAAACGCCTCAGACCCAGTTCCAGCCCCGCATCTTTTCGGGCATCCAGCCCTCGGGCGGGCTGACCCTTGGCAACTATCTCGGCGCGCTGAAGCGCTTTGTCGAGAAGCAGGACGAGGGGATCGAGACGATCTACTGCCTTGTCGACATGCATGCGATCACCGTCTGGCAGGACCCGGAAAAGCTGCGCCAGCAGACCCGCGAAGGCGCCGCCGCCTTCATCGCGGCCGGGATCGACCCCAAACGCTCGATCCTTTTCAACCAAAGCCAGGTTTCTGCCCATGCCGAACTGGCCTGGATCTTCAACTGCGTCGCGCGGATGGGCTGGATGAACCGGATGACCCAGTTCAAGGACAAGGCCGGCAAGAACGCCGAAGCCGCCAGCCTTGGGCTTTATGCCTATCCGGCGCTGATGGCGGCCGACATCATGGTTTACCACGCCACGATGGTTCCGGTGGGCGAAGACCAGAAGCAGCACCTTGAACTGACCCGCGACATCGCCATCAAGTTCAACAACGATTTCGGCGTGAACTTCTTCCCTGTCGTCGAACCGCTGATCGAAGGCGCCGCGACCCGGGTGATGTCGCTGCGCGACGGCACCAAGAAGATGTCGAAATCCGACCCCT
This sequence comes from Paracoccaceae bacterium, assembly GCA_014859945.1. Taxonomy (GTDB): domain Bacteria; phylum Pseudomonadota; class Alphaproteobacteria; order Rhodobacterales; family Rhodobacteraceae; genus Fuscibacter. Next base: position 11,316 of record JACZKR010000187.1, read on the forward strand.
CGGACCAAAGCCGCATCAACCTGACCGACGATGCCGACATGATCGCCGCCAAGATCCGCAAGGCCAAGACCGACCCCGAACCGCTGCCCGACACCGCCGCGGGGCTGAAAGACCGGCCCGAGGCGAAGAACCTCGTGAACATCTACGCCGGACTTTCTGGGCAAAGCGTCGATCAGGTCATCGCCGAGTATGCCGGCGCGCAATTCGGCACCTTCAAGCCGAAACTGGCCGAGCTTGCAGTGGCAAAGCTGTCGCCCATCACCACCGAGATGAACCGGCTGATGAAGGACCCCGCCGAGATCGACCGCATCCTTGGCCAAGGCGCCGACCGCGCCGAGGCCATCGCGTGCCCGATCATGGAAAAGACCTACGAGATCACCGGCATGATCCGCTCGCGCCGGGGCTGAGGGGCGGGGCCCTCCCCCATCCTCTCTCGGCAAATATCCCGGGGGTCCGGGGGCTGGCCCCCGGTCCGCCGCTGCCCCCCCGGGGGCTTCCGTCACCGAATCGATTCAAAGCCCTGCCAGTGTCGCCGCCGGGGGCGGTTGCCCCCGTCTGTCCCCGCCGCTGGCCCGAGATATTGGGGCCTGCCCCCGGACCTGCCCCGGTCCGGGGGCTTTTTCTGCGCTTGGCGCCTTGCCGCCGCCCGGCGCCCCGCCCCCTTCCGGCTGCCCGGACAATATGATCAAGTCCGCCCGATCAGGGAGGAATGACCATGGCCACCGGCACCAACATCCGCACCTATTTCCAGGGACGCTGGCACGAGGGCGATCTGGCGGTCATCCGCGCCGCCGATCAGGGCGCCTGGCTGGGCGGCACGGTCTTTGACGGCGCCCGCGCCTTCGACGGGCTGGCGCCCGATCTTGACCTGCATTGCGCCCGGGTGAACCGCTCGGCCGCTGCCATGTCGATCACGCCCACCGTCTCGGCCGAAGACATCGTCGCCATCGTGCGCGAGGGGTTGGCGGCCTATTCCCCGCAGCAGTCGGTCTATATCCGGCCGATGTACTGGGGGATCGACGTTGATGCCGCGGGCCTGGCGCCCGAGCCGAACCTGACCGGCTTCTGCATCTGCCTTGAGGAAATCCCGCTGCCACCGGCCGATGCCGCCACCACGCTGACCCGCACGCGCTTTCGCCGCCCGGTGCTGGAAACCGCCGTCTGCAACGCCAAAGCCGGCGCGCTTTACCCCAACAACGCCCGGATGCTGGCCGAGGCGCGGGCCAAGGGCTTCGGCAATGCGCTGGTGGCCGATGCCATGGGCAACGTGGCCGAAAGCGCCACGGCGAATGTCTTCATGGTGCGCGACGGCGTGGCCTTCACCCCGATCGCCAACGGCACCTTCCTGGCCGGCATCACCCGCGCCCGCCACATCGCCAACCTCCGCGCCGCCGGGGTCGAAGTGGTGGAGACCGTGCTGACCTTCGAGGATTTCCACGCCGCGGATGAGGTCTTCCTGACCGGCAACTTCGCCAAGGTCACCCGGGTCGCGCGGTTTGATGACACCGAATACCGCAGCCATGCCATGGCCGACCGCGCCCGCCGGCTTTACTGGGACTGGGCCGCCGGCACCGCGCGCGCCGGCTGAACCGCCCCGCTTGCGGATCGCGGGCCAATGGGGCGCTGCCCCTCGGGCCGTGCCGGCCCTCACCCCGGGATATTTTCCGAGAGAGGATGAACCGGCCCCTTCATCCTCTCTCCCGAAATATCCCGGGGGTGAGCCGGCCCCCGGACGGCGAGGGGGCAGCGCCCCCTCTCCTTCAGGCCGGCCATCTTGCGCGGCCCCCGCCCTTCCGCCATGATCCCGGCCGAAGGGAACCGATCATGCGCAAGTTTCTCGTCGTGCTGGACGACACCCGCGAATGCCTGAACGCCATGCGTTTCGCCGCAATGCGGGCGGCCCATACCGGCGGGGGGGTGCAGATTCTGTCGATCATCCCGCCCGAGGAACAGCAGCACTGGATGGGCGTGGCCGATCTGATGCGCGCCGAGGCGCGCGAGCGGATCGAGGCGCATTTCGAGGTCTTCGCCAAGTGGATGCGCGACAAGCAGGGCGTGAACCCAGAACTGATCATCCGCGAGGGCGACCCGGCCACCGAGATTCTGGCGCAGGTCCGCGATGATCCCGAGGTCGGGGTTCTGGTCCTGGGCGCGGGCATCGACAAGGCCGGGCCGGGGCCCTTGGTGACGCAGCTGTCGCGCAATTCGGGCAATTTGCCGGTGCCGCTGACCATCGTGCCCGGCGACATGTCGAAGGAACGGCTGGAAAGCATCACCTGACGCCGGGGCAGGCTTGCGCCGCCGTCATGCCACCCTTGCGCTTTCGGCGCTTTCCGCAGCGCGGCATGGGGCGCATATGGGCGGCGGGAGGAATGCGAAAGGAAAAGCCATGTCCACCCGCAAGCCCAAAGCCGCCCCGCCCGCCGAAGTTCCGGGCCTTGCCTATTACACTGCCCCGCAGGCCGCCGCCCCGCGCGCCAGCCGCCGGATGACCGCGCTGGACCTGATGTTCGGCTATTACACGGGCGAATGAACCGGGGCGCTTCTTGACTTGCCCCATGGCGGGGCGCATATCCGACAGAAGATGTAGGGAACCCCGCCATGTTCATCCAGACCGAGTCCACGCCCAATCCGGCAACGCTGAAGTTCCTGCCCGGCCAGACCGTGCTTGAGATCGGAACCGCCGATTTCCCCTCGGGCGACAGCGCCGGCAAATCGCCGCTCGCGCGCCGCGTCTTTGCGGTGGCCGGGGTGACGGGGGTGTTTCTGGGCACCGATTTTGTCACCGTGACCAAGGCCGAGGATGTCGAGTGGCAGCACATCAAGCCTGCGATCCTTGGCGCGATCATGGAGCATTACCAGTCCGGCGCCCCGGTGATCGAAGGCGAAGGTCAGGCCGCCCATGCCGCGCATGACGGCCCGGATGGCGACATCGTCAAGCAGATCAAGGAGCTTCTTGATACCCGCGTGCGGCCCGCCGTGGCGCAGGACGGCGGCGACATCACCTTCCACGGCTTTGACCGGGGGGTGGTCTATCTGCACATGAAGGGCGCCTGCGCCGGCTGCCCGTCCTCGACGCTGACGCTGAAGATGGGGATCGAGAATCTTCTGCGCCACTACATCCCCGAAGTGACCGAGGTCCGCCCGGTTGCGGCCTGAGGCGGAGCGCAGGCGTTGAAGGCGGAAACCGTTCTGGCATTCGACACATCGGCGGCGCATTGCGCCGCCGCTTTGCTTTGCGGCCCCGATCTGTGGATCATGGATGAGCCGATGGCCAAGGGTCAGGCCGAGCGGCTGATGCCGATGCTCGAAGAACTGCTGAACCGGGCCGGGAAGGGCTGGGCGGATGTGACGCTGATCGGCGTCGGCACCGGGCCGGGCAACTTTACCGGCGTGCGCATCAGCGTGGCGGCGGCGCGCGGGCTGGCGCTGGGTCTAGGCATACCGGCCATCGGCGTCACCCGGCTTGAGGCGCTGGCCCATGGCCTGCCGCGCCCCGTGACGGTGATCGAGGATGCTCGGCGGGACGAGGTTTACGTTCAGCACTTTGCCGAGGCTGCCGGCCCGGCGCATCTGGCGCCTGCGCCTTGGACCACCAGTGGCGCCACCACCGGATCGGCCGCGCCCGGCGGGCTGCCGGCTGCGCAGCCGCTGGTGCAGGCCATTGCCGAAATCGCGGCGGCGCGGGCGGGCAGCCCGCAGCCCCGCCCCGCGCCCTTCTACC
>JACZKR010000188.1 GCA_014859945.1 Paracoccaceae bacterium
CCCTGCATCTCACCCCCCGGCCCGCCGTGCGGGTGGTAATCCTCGGCCAGGACCCCTATCACACCCCGGGCCGCGCCACCGGCCTTGCCTTCTCATTCCCGCCGGGTGAGGCGCCGCAGCATTCCCTGCGCAACATCCTTGCCGAACTGGCCGCCGACACCGGAGAGGTGAAAACCAACGGCGACCTGACCGGCTGGGCGCGGCAGGGGGTGCTTCTGCTGAACACCGCGCTGACGGTGCCGGTGGGTCAGGCCAACGGCCACAAGGGCTGGGACTGGCAGGCGCTGGTGGCCGAGGTTCTGGCCGCCACCGCCGCCGACGGCCCCCGGGCCTTCGTTCTTTGGGGCGGACCGGCGCAGAAACTCTGCGCCCGCCTGCCGCGCGACGGGCATCTCTTCCTTGAAAGCGCCCATCCCTCGCCCCTGTCGGTCCATCGCGGCTTTGCCGGCTCGCGCCCGTTCTCGGCGGTCAACCGCTGGCTCGCGGCGCAGGGCCAGCCGCCGGTCGATTGGTCGGCCTGAGGCTTCGGCGGCTTTCCATCGCCGGCCTCACGCGCTAGACCGATGGGGCCAGACTCGCAGTCCCGCCTTTCATCTGTCCTCAAATATCCCACGGGGGTCCGGGGGTGTGAAACCCCCGGCGCTTGCCAGAAGGAACGCCGCATGACGACCATTCTCGACCGGATCAAGGCCTACAAGCTGGAAGAGGTCGCCGCCCGCAAGGCCCAGCGTCCGCTGGCCGCCGTCGAAGAGGCCGCCCGCGCCGCCCCCGTGCCCCGCGGCTTTGCCCGTGCGCTGGCCGAGGCGGCGGTGACCGGCTATGGCCTGATTGCCGAGATCAAGAAGGCCAGCCCCTCCAAGGGCCTGATCCGCGCCGATTTCGACCCGCCCGCGCTGGCCCGCGCCTATGAGGCCGGCGGCGCCACCTGCCTGTCGGTGCTGACCGACGGCCCCAGCTTTCAGGGCGCCGACGACTACCTGACGGCCGCCCATGACGCGGTGAAACTGCCCTGCCTGCGCAAGGACTTCCTCTACGATACCTATCAGGTGGCCGAGGCGCGGGCCCTTTCCGCCGATGCCATCCTGATCATCATGGCCTCGGTCACCGACGCTCAGGCGGCTGAACTTGAGGCGGCGGCCATGGCCCTTGGCATGGATGTGCTGATCGAGGTGCATGACCGTGCCGAACTCGACCGCGCGACCCTGCTGAAATCGCCCCTCATCGGCATCAACAACCGCAACCTGCACACCTTCGAGGTGACGCTGGATACCACCCGCCAGCTGGCCCGGCTGGTGCCCGAAGACCGGCTGATCGTCTCGGAATCGGGCCTCTTCACCCCCGCCGATCTGGCCGATGTGGCGGCCTACGGCGCCCGCTGCTTCCTGATCGGCGAGGCACTGATGCGCCAGGCCGATGTGACGGCCGCCACCCGCGCCATCCTCGCCCGCCCGCTCGACAGCGAGGCGGGGGCATGAGCGGCCTTACGCATTTCGACGATCAGGGTCAGGCCCATATGGTCGATGTCTCGGCCAAACCCGTGACCGACCGTGTGGCGGTGGCCGAAGGCGCGGTGGTGATGACCGCCGAGACGCTGGCGCTGATCACCGAAGGCCGGGCCAAGAAGGGCGATGTTCTGGGCGTGGCGCGTCTCGCCGGCATCATGGCGGCCAAGAAGACCGCCGATCTGATCCCGCTTTGCCACCCCCTGCCCATCACCAAGGTCGCGCTGGACCTCACGCCGGACCCCGCGCTGCCGGGCATCCGCGTCGCCGCCACCGTCAAGACCGGCGGCCAGACCGGGGTCGAGATGGAGGCGCTGACAGCCGTCTCGGTCGCCTGCCTGACGATCTACGACATGGTGAAGGCGGTGGAGAAAGGCATGCGGATCGAAGGCATCCGCCTGCGTCTGAAAGAGGGCGGCAAATCCGGCCGCTGGGAGGCGGAATGATCACCGTTGAAGAGGCGCTGGCGCGCTGTTTCGCCCTTGTCACCCCGCTGGAAACTGAAACCGTCGCCCTGCGCCACGGCGCCGGCCGCGTACTGCGCCAGGCGGCCCCGGCCCGGCTGACCCAGCCGCCCTTCGATGCGTCGGCGATGGACGGCTACGCGCTGGGGGCCGCCGGCCAACCGGGTGACCGCTTCGCCGTGCTGGGTGAAGCCGGGGCAGGCCATGCCTTCGCCGGCCGCATCGGCACCGGTCAGGCCGTCCGCATCTTCACCGGCGCGCCGCTGCCCGAGGGCGCGGTGACCATCGCCATCCAGGAAGATGTCATGGCAGAGGGCGCCACGATCACCCTGCGCGCCTCGTCCGCGACGGGCGACAACATCCGCCCCCGGGGACAGGATTTCGCCGAAGGTGTCAGCCTGCCCGTCCCGCGCCGCCTGTCGGCCAATGACCTGGCGCTGCTTGCCGCCATGAACATCGCCGAACTGACCGTCTCGCGCCGTCCCACCGTCGCGCTGATGGCCACTGGCGACGAACTGGTGATGCCGAGTGAGGCGCCGGGTCCCGACCAGATCGTCGCCTCGAACATCTTCGCTCTCGCCGCCATGGTCGAGGCGGCGGGTGGCACCCCCCGCATCCTGCCCATCGCGCGCGACAACGAAGACAGCCTGCGCACCGTCTTCGGACTGGCCGAAGGCGCCGACATGGTGGTCACGGTGGGCGGCGCCTCGGTGGGCGACCACGATCTGGTGGGCAAGGTGGCGGGGGATCTCGGCCTTGAACGCGCCTTCTGGAAGATCGCCATGCGCCCCGGCAAGCCGCTGATGGCCGGGCGGCTGGGCGGCGCGGTCATGCTGGGCCTGCCGGGCAACCCGGTCTCGGCCATCGTCTGCGGCCACCTCTTCCTCGTGCCGATGCTGCGCGCCCTGCAGGGGCTGCCCGCCCGGCCATCAGC
>JACZKR010000023.1 GCA_014859945.1 Paracoccaceae bacterium
GCGGAAAGTTGTGGCGGATTCCACCATAAACCCGCCGCACGGGGCGGTTGCGGCGGCAGGGCCGGGGGCCTTTCCCTTTGGCGCCGGCGCGCTATGTCCGGCGGAAAGGAGCCTGTCATGCCCGTGATCCTCTATCTTGCCACCGTCATCCCCTTCCTGATCCTGGACGCCGTCATGCTGAAGCTGGTGATGGCGCCGCTGTTCCGCCGCTTCATCGGCCCCCTGATGCTGGAGACGCCCCGGCTGGCCCCGGCGGCGCTGTTCTATCTGGCCTATGTCGCGGGGCTGGTCTGGCTGGTCTCGGCGCCGGCGCTGAAGCGGGGCGAGGGGGTGGTGCTGCCGGCGCTGGTCCTGGGGGCGATGGCCTATGGCACCTACGAGTTCACCTCATGGGCGGTGCTGAAGGGCTGGAACTGGCGGATGGTGGTGACCGACGTGACCTGGGGCGCGGTGCTGACGGCCGTGTCGGCCTGGATCGGGGTGAGCGTGGCGCGGATGGCGTCGTAGGGCCGGGGGCTGCGCATCCCGTGCCTCGATACCGCACCGCGTGGCCGGCCCGGGTGAGGTTCCACCGCTCCGCAGGGCACATGTTCTGACGCACCGGCCCGCGCGCCATGGCGAAGGCCATCGCCTTCGCCACTTCGCGACATCGGCAATCTGCACCGGTCGGGCCTCAAAGGCCCGGCCAGCGCCCGCTCCGCCACCGGCGGGTGCTTCTCGCCCGCCGGGGCAGGCGCCGGCCTCTCGTTTTGTGTGCCGCGCCGACTCCGGTTGACCTGTCGCGCACGGGCGGGGGCTAGGCAGTGCATCGCCTTGTCCCGCCAGGACGAGGTTGCGCCGATTGTTGCCGCGTAGGGTGCGTGTTCACACGCACCATCCCCGCCTCCATGGCGAAGGCCATCGCCTTCGCCACCATGCAACATTTGCAACCCACCCCGGTCGGGCCTCAAAGGCCCGGCCAGCGCCCGCCCCGCCAATGGCGGGCGCTTCTCGCCCGCCGGGGCAGGCACCGGCCTTTGGCGTTGTGTGTCGAACCGTCTCCGTGGGAACCCGCACCAGCGGGCGGGGGGAGGCAGTGCCTCGCCTTTTCCCGCCCGGGCAACGTTGGGGGTGAGTTCACCCACACCAGCGCCGCCCGCGGCGGCCGTCAGAGCCCCTGGCGCAGGGCCGCGCCGATGCGGTGGGCCAGGGCCGACCAGCCCTGGGCCTGCATCGGTGTCAGTTCCTTCCACAGGACCGCGTCAAACAGGCTCAGCCAGATCGCGAACATCGGCGCCCGCACGTTGCCGGCCGCCTTGTGAACCGCCAGCGGATTGCCGTCATAGCCGCGCTCATGAAGGATGGCATTGCGCCAAAAGGCGGCCACCTTCGCCTCGTGCGCGGGCCAGTCGGTGACATGGGCGGCAAAGACCGGGCCCAGACCCGGATGCTCGCGCACCACGGCGTAGAAGGTGGTCACGACGCGGGCGATCTCATCGGGTGACAGCGGCAGGCGCGGGGGCAGGGCACTCATGCCCGCCATCCTGCGCCCGAACCGCCGGGGCGGCAAGGGGACGGCCCGCCGCACCCCCTGGC
>JACZKR010000189.1 GCA_014859945.1 Paracoccaceae bacterium
GGCCAAGCGCCATCAGGCCCAGCGTCAGCACCACCACCAGCGCCGGCAGCCGCAGCGCAGGCAACTGCGTGGCGATGGCCAGCAACAGCGCCCCCGCCGCAAACGCGAAAGGCCGTGCGCCCCGCGGGAACAGCGGCCCGGCAACATCCCTCAGCCCATGGTCCGTTCCGGCCACCACATCCTCCGTCCGGGTCTTCGGACCCATCTGGGGGGCAAAACGTTAAACCTCTCTTAAGCGGAGCGGGAATAACGGAAAACACCCAAGGATTGAGTAGGCGCTGCGCCGGGGCGCGTCAACTCAGCCCCGCGCCAGAAGCGCAAGATAGAAGCCGTCCGCGCCGTCCAGCGGTGTCAGGCGCAGCTGATGCAGCAGCCGCCAGCCCGGGGTTTCGGCCAGAAAACCGGCGATGCGGCCGGCGTTCTCCTCCTCCAGCAGCGAGCAGGTGGCATAGGCCAGATGCCCGCCCGGCGCCACCATGGCGGCGGCGCGGCGCAGGATGGCTGCCTGCACCCCGGCCAGCGCGGTCAGCTTTGCCTCATCCAGCGCCCATTTGCCCTGCGGATCGCGGCGCCAGGAGCCCGAGCCCGAGCAGGGAACATCTGTCAGGATCAGGTCATAGGGCGCTGTTTTCTCGGGCTTATCGGTCAGCGTCACCTTGACCCCGGCGCGGCGGGCGCGGTCTGGCAGGTCGCGCATGCGGGCGGGACTGGCGTCATGGGCGAAAAGCTTCAGCCGGGCCAGCGCCGCCATGGCCAGCGTCTTGCCGCCACCGCCGGCGCACAGGTCCAGCACGCGCATCCCGTCCGCCAGCGGCAGGGCCTGCACCACGGCCTGCGAGGCGGCGTCCTGCAGTTCGACCAGCCCCTGAAGATAGGGTTGCGAATTCTGGATTTTCCGCGCATTTTCCGTTACTTCCAGCGCAGTCTTCGCAAGCGGGCTTAACTGCGTCGCAATCCCCTCGGCCGCCAGCGCCGCCTGTGCGCCGGGCAGGTCGGTGCGGGCAAGGTTGACGCGCAGGAAGACCGGGGCGCGCTGGCGCAGGGCGGTCATCACCGGGGCGAAGCCGGCGCCCAGCGACTGCTGCAGCCGGGGCGCCAGCCAGTCGGGGCAATCAAGCGCGGCGTTGCCCTGCGGTGCCGTTCCCGGCTCATCCCCCACCACGGCAGGGGCATGCGCCTCACCGGTGAAAATCGCTGCGGGGTCAATGCCTTCGGCGCGGAAGTGGCCAAGGATCAGGCCCCGCCCATGCTCCCCCCCGCCAAGGGCGGCATAGGACCGCCGGCAGCGCAGGGCTTGAAACACCAGATCGCGCACCGCCGCCCGGTCGCCCGAGCCGGCATAGCGGCTGGCGCGGCCCCAGTTGGTCAGCGCCTGTTCGGCAGGCTCTCCGCCAAGGATGCGGTCCAGCACGGAAATCGCGGCGGCGGCGCGGGCGGCGGGGGTCATGCCTTGCGCTCCTGCAGGATGTTGCCGCCATCGACGACAAGGGTCGCGCCGTTCACATAGCTTGCGCCGGGCGAGGCGAGGAAGGCCACCACCGCCGCCACTTCTTCCGGCCGTCCGGCGCGGCGCGGCGGGGTGGCAAGGGCGGCGCGGCGTTCCTCTTCGGTCGCGGCTTCGGTGGCGATCCAGCCGGGCGCCACGGCATTCACCGTCACCCCGCGCGCCGCAACCTCAAGCGCCAGCGCATGGGTCAGGCCGACCATCGCCGCCTTGGCCGCCGAATAGGCGCTTTCGCCGGGGTTCGAGACAAAGGGCCCGGTGACCGAGGCCATCATGATCACCCGGCCCTGCCCCCGCGTCACCATAGCGGGCAGGAAGGCACGGGTCACCAGCACCGCCGTGGTCAGGCTGGCATCCAGCGCGCGGCGCCAGTCTTCGGCGGTCTGGGTCAGGAAACTGGCGGATTGCGCCGGGGCGGTCACGCTGCCCATGCCGGCGTTGTTCACCAGCACATCGACCGGCCCCACGGCATCCAGCAGGCGCTGCACCGCCGAGGGCTCGGTCAGGTCGCCCTGATGGGCGGTCACGTCAAAGCCTTCGGCCACCAGTTCGGCGGCGCGCAGATGGATGCGCCCGGTGGTGGCGGTGATGGCCAGCGCATGGCCCGCCTG
>JACZKR010000190.1 GCA_014859945.1 Paracoccaceae bacterium
CCGATGTTGTGCGCCTCATATCCCAGCCGCTGCAGCACCTGCACCGCCATGCCCGACCGCCCGCCCGAGGCGCAGAACACCGCCACCGGCCGCGCCGGATCAAGCCGGGGGTCGTGGCCGGGGCCTTTCGGATCGGCCTTCAGCGGCAGCAGCGCCAGCGGGATATGCAGCCCGCCAAGGGCCGTTCCGCCGGCAAGCTCGGACGCCTCACGGCAGTCGATCACCGTCATCTCGCCGGCGGCGCATTTCGCGATGGCATCGGCAGAGGTCAGTCGGGTCTTGGCGGCACCGCCGCCGAACAGGTTGAACATGGTCGGGTCTCCGGGGTTTGGCTGATAAATATTCATGAAGATGAATTTGTAAAGCCCCCTTTGCCCTATTTCTGCGCGCACCCGGCGCCGTTCACGTTGCGTTCACATTTTCTGGTTGGAGACTCGGTAAATTCACCCTAAATCTGGCGTCCAGCCGGGGGTGATCATGGCCGAGCAGAAGTTCATCGAGGTGCGCGGCGCGCGCGAGCATAACCTCAAGGGCGTGGATGTGGACATTCCGCGCGACCAGTTGACGGTGATCACCGGGCTTTCTGGCTCGGGCAAATCCTCGCTGGCCTTCGACACGATCTATGCCGAGGGGCAGCGCCGCTATGTCGAATCGCTGTCGGCCTATGCGCGGCAGTTCCTGGACATGGCGGGCAAGCCCGATGTGGACCATATCAGCGGCCTGTCGCCGGCGATTTCCATCGAGCAGAAGACGACCTCGAAGAACCCGCGCTCGACCGTCGGCACGGTGACCGAGATTTACGACTACCTGCGCCTGCTGTTCGCGCGCGTCGGCACGCCCTATTCACCCGCCACCGGCCTGCCCATCACCGCGATGCAGGTGCAGGACATGGTGGATGCGGTGATGGCCCTGCCCGAAGGCACGCGGGCCTATCTGCTGGCGCCCATCGTGCGCGACCGCAAGGGCGAATATGCCCGCGAATTCCTGGACTTGCGCAAGCAGGGCTTCCAGCGCGTCAAGGTCAACGGCGCCTTCCACGATCTGGAAGAGCCGCCGGTACTGGACAAGAAGTTCCGCCACAACATCGACGTGGTGGTGGACCGGATCGTGGTGCGCGAGGGGATCGAGACGCGGCTGGCCGACAGCTTCCGCACCGCGCTGAACCTGGCTTCGGGGATTGCCGTGCTGGAAACCGCGCCGGCCGACGGCGAGGGCGAGCGGATCACCTATTCCGAGAATTTCGCCTGCCCGGTGTCGGGTTTCACCATTCCCGAGATCGAGCCGCGTCTGTTCAGCTTCAACGCGCCGATGGGGGCCTGCCCGGCCTGCGACGGGCTGGGGGTAGAGCTGTTCTTCGACGAACGCCTTGTGGTGCCCGATCAGGGGCTGACGCTGTTGCAGGGCGCGCTCGCGCCCTGGGCCAAGTCGAAATCGCCCTATTTCACCCAGACCATCGAGGCGCTGTCGAAGCATTTCGGCTTTGACAAGAAGGCCAAGTGGAAAGACCTGCCGGAGCAGGTGAAAAGCCTGTTCCTTTATGGGTCAAAGGGCGAGGAGATCGAGTTCCGCTATGATGAGGGCGGGCGGATCTATCAGGTTTCCCGGGTCTTCGAAGGCGTCATCCCCAACATGGAACGCCGCTACCGCGAGACCGACAGCCAGTGGTCGCGTGAGGATATGGAGCGGTTCCAGAACAACCGCCCCTGCGGCACCTGCGGCGGCTACCGCCTGAAACCCGAGGCGCTGGCGGTCAAGATCGCCGGGCTGCATGTGGGTCAGGTCGTGGAAATGTCGATCCGCGAGGCGCATGACTGGGTGGCGACGGTGCCGGCCAGCCTGACGGCGCAGAAGAACGAAATCGCCCGCGCGATCCTGAAGGAAATCCGCGAAAGGCTTGGATTCCTTGTGAATGTCGGCCTTGACTACCTGACGATGAGCCGCGCCGCCGGCACGCTTTCGGGCGGGGAATCGCAGCGCATCCGGCTGGCCAGCCAGATCGGCTCGGGTCTGACGGGGGTGCTTTATGTGCTGGACGAACCCTCGATCGGGCTGCATCAGCGCGACAATGACCGGCTGCTGACCACGCTGAAGAACCTGCGCGATCAGGGCAATACGGTGCTGGTCGTCGAACATGACGAAGATGCGATCCGCACCGCCGATTATGTGCTGGATATCGGGCCGGGCGCCGGGGTGCATGGCGGGCAGGTGGTTTCGCGCGGGACACCGGCCGAGATTGCCGCCGATCCGGCCAGCGTGACCGGGCAGTATCTGGCCGGCACGCGCGAGATTTCGGTGCCGAAGACCCGGCGCAAGGGCAGCGGCAAGAAGCTGACCGTCGTCGGCGCCACCGGCAACAACCTGAAGAACGTCACGGCCGAGTTTCCCTTGGGCAAGTTCGTCTGCGTCACGGGGGTTTCGGGCGGCGGCAAGTCCACGCTGACCATCGAGACGCTGTTCAAGACCGCCGCGATGCGGCTGAACGGCGCCCATGAAACGCCGGCGCCCTGCGAGACGATCAAGGGGTTTGAGCATCTGGACAAGGTGATCGACATCGACCAGCGGCCTATCGGCCGCACCCCCCGTTCGAACCCCGCCACCTATACCGGCGCCTTCACGCCGATCCGCGACTGGTTCGCCGGCCTGCCCGAGGCCAAGGCGCGCGGCTATCAGGCCGGGCGTTTCAGCTTCAACGTCAAGGGCGGGCGGTGTGAGGCCTGTCAGGGCGACGGCGTCATCAAGATCGAGATGCACTTCCTGCCCGATGTCTATGTGACCTGCGAAACCTGCAAAGGCCACCGCTACAACCGTGAGACTTTGGAAATCCGCTTCAAGAACAAAAGCATCGCCGATGTTCTTGACATGACATGCGAAGATGCGCGCGAATTCTTCCAGGCCGTTCCCGCGATCCGCGAGAAGATGGATGCCTTGTGCGAGGTCGGCCTTGGCTACATCAAGGTGGGTCAGCAGGCCACCACGCTGTCGGGCGGTGAGGCGCAGCGGGTGAAGCTGTCAAAGGAACTGTCGCGCCGGGCGACGGGCCGCACGCTGTACATCCTTGATGAGCCCACCACGGGCCTGCATTTCGAGGATGTGCGCAAGCTGCTGGAAGTGCTGCATTCGCTGGTGGATCAGGGCAACACCGTGGTGGTGATCGAGCACAACCTCGATGTCATCAAGACCGCCGACTGGATCATCGACATCGGCCCCGAAGGCGGCGACGGTGGCGGGCAGATCGTGGCCACCGGCACGCCCGAGGATGTGGCCAAGGTAGCGGCCAGCCACACCGGCCGCTACCTGAAAGACATGCTCAAGCCGCGCCGGGTGGCGGCCGAGTAACTACCACAGGTGATGAACATGGGGCGCGATGCGGCGGCGGTAGATGTCGCGCGCGGCCTCCATCACCG
>JACZKR010000191.1 GCA_014859945.1 Paracoccaceae bacterium
TCTATGAGGCGATCGGGGAGCCTTTGCCCACCACCACCCTGCCCCTGGCCTTTGCCCATGCCGAGCTTGGCCCCCGCGCCGGCTGGAAGGCGCAGCTTGAGGCGGCCGAGCGGCTGACGCGGGCGGGGGTTCTGCCGGCAAACCAGCTTCTGGGCCTTTACACCCAGCGCCGGCCCGCGGCCTCGGGTGGGGTCTGGGACCGGGCGGATGCCTTCCAGCGCTTTGACACGGCACTTCTGGCCGGCGATGCGGACACGGTGGAACAGCGCCTGCCGCTGGCCTGGGCGCGGATGGCCGATGTCGAGGCCGAGGTGCCGTTTTCCGAGCTTTACGCCGTGCAGCTGTCGCATCTGCCGCTGACCGGCGACGCGGCGCGGATTGCCTGGGAGATGGGGTTCCTTTCTACCTCTTACCGTCGGCTGGCCGATTCCGAACTCTCGCCGGGCGATGTGCGGGCGGCCTTTCTGGCCGGCATCGCCTCGGGTTCCGTGGCGGGGCTGGCCGCGCCCGACAGCATGGCGCGGGCGATCGCGCCGGCCTTCACCAACCCGGTGCTGCCCGAAGCCGCGCGGGTGCTGATCGAACAGAAGCGGGTGGGCGAGGCGATCCTGCTGGCGGTGTCTCTGGTGGCCAGCGGGCTGCACGGCGATGAGGCGCAGGTGGCGCAGGGGCTGGCCGTGCTGCGCGAACTGGGGCTTGAGGATGCGGCGCGGCGCACCGCGCTGGAGCTGATGATCCTGGAACGGCGCGGATGACCGCCCCCGCCGGGATGGAGCGGTGGATCTCCACCTTCCTTGAGGCGCAGGCGGCCGAGGCCGATGCGGCGCGCAACACCCGCCTTGCCTATGGCCGCGACCTTCTGGATTTCGCGGGCTGGCTGGCGCGTCAGGGCAGCGATTTCGTCACAGCCGGGCGCGAGGCGGTTGAGGATTACATCGTCTTCTGCGAGGCGCAGGGTCTGGCCAAGGCCACCCGCGCCCGCCGCCTGTCGGCAATCCGGCAGATGTTCCGCTTTGCCCATGATGAAGGCTGGCGCACCGACAATCCGGCGATCCGCATCAAGGGCCCCGGCCCTTCGGCCAGGCTGCCGAAGACGCTGTCGCTGGATGAGGTCGAGCGGCTTCTGGACGCCGCCCGCACCAAGGGCCGGGATGAGGCCGGGCGGCTGCGGAATGCCGCGCTGGTCGAACTGCTTTACGCCACGGGCATGCGGGTGTCGGAACTGGTGGGCCTGCCGGTCGCGGCGGCGCGGGGCGACCCGGCGATGATCCTGGTGCGCGGCAAGGGCGGGAAAGAGCGGATGGTGCCCCTGTCGGCGCCGGCGCGGGCGGCGCTGGCCGACTGGCTGATCTGCCGCGATGCCGTGGAAGAGGCCGGGCGCAAGGCGGGCCGGGCGGTGTCGCGCGCGCTGTTCCCGGGGCCGGGGGTTGACGGACACCTGACGCGGCAACATTTTTACCTGCTGATCAAGGAGATCGCGGTTCTGGCCGGGGTGGACCCTGGGAAGGTGACGCCCCACACCCTGCGCCACGCCTTCGCCACCCACCTTCTGGCCGGCGGCGCCGACCTGCGGGTGATCCAGACCCTGCTGGGCCATGCCGATGTGGCGACGACCGAGATATACACCCATGTGCTGGACGACCGCCTGCGGGAACTGGTGCTGACCAAGCACCCGCTGGCGAAGGGGGAATAGCGGCCGCCGCGCGGTTTCCCGAGGGCGGAAAAGGAAAGGCACCGCCTTTCCCCGCCCGTCGCGGGGCGGGGTCACCTTGCCCGGTTCAACGCGCCAGACAGAGGCCGGCGCCTGCCCCGGCGGGCGCTGGCCGGCGGCCTTGGGGGCCACCGGCTGGCCAAGGGGAACCCGCACCGCGTGACCCCGGCGATGGCCGGGGTCAGGGTGGGTGCGGCAAACGTAGGGTGCGTGGTCCCCACGCACCTTGCGGGCCGGGTCATCGCGCCGGAACGGTGCGTGGCAAGCACGCACCCTACAGGCCGGCAGCGTACCTCGCCCACCCATGCCGCGCCACAAAGGGCGGAACAGGAAAGGCACCGCCTTTCCCCGCCCGTCGCGACCAAGGTGACACAAGACCGCCCGCCAGAGTCGATGCCAGAGGCCAGCGCCTGCCCCGGCGGGCGAGAAGCGCCCGCCGGGGGCGGGGCGGGCGCTGGCCGGCGGCCTTTGGGGCCACCGGCGGGCAAGGGGCACCGGAATCGCGTGACCCCGGCG
>JACZKR010000192.1 GCA_014859945.1 Paracoccaceae bacterium
TGGCCGAGGCGATGGCCTCGTCCATGGCCGGGCGGGGCGGGCAGCCTCTCCCCCAAACCAACACAAACGCGAAAACGCGCCCTGCCCTCCCCTGTGGGCAAAGCGCGTTTCCCGCGACCTTTCCGGGTCTTACCAGGTAAAGTTGCGCGCCAGCGTCAGCTTGGCGTTGCGGCCCGCGCCGTTGTCCAGCGTCAGGTTGTTGCGGTAGTTGGTGTCAAAGACGTTCTCGACGGTGAAGTTCACCTCCATCCCGGCGAAGGCGCCTTCCTCGGGCTTCCAGGTCAGGAAGACATCGTGGACGTTGTAGCCATCGGCCGAAGTGGCCAGAGCCGAGGTGGTGATGTCGTCAAACCAGCTGCCGCGCCAGCCGATCACCAGATTCTGGTCGGGCAATTTGGCACCGACCGTCAGCACAAGGCTTTCGGCCGGGGTATCGGCCAGCGTCCTGCCGTAGTTGGCCGATCCCACCGTGGTATCGCGCGAGCGGATGTTGGCGAAGGCGGCCTGCGCGAACCAGCGTTCGGCGTCATAGTCCGCCTCAAGCTCGACCCCCCAGATCTGGGCCGAGTTCAGGTTGTAGTAATAGGACTGCCCCGGCGCCGACTGCGAGCTGGGCCGCACGGTGATGCGGTCGGTCATGTCGTTGTGGAAGGCGGTGACCTTCAGGCGCAGGCTGTCATCGGCGGCCAGAAGCCCGTCCTTCTGCCAGGCAAAGCCCAGTTCCACCGTATCGGCCTGTTCCTTGTTCAGGTCCATGGACGCCGTGCGCACCGGCACCCGGCCCGCCGTGGGGTTATACTGATAGTATTCGTCCAGCGAGGGCATCCGTTCGGTATGCGCGACCGAACCGAAGACCGAGAACTGGTCGTTCACCTTGTAAAGCGCCGCCAGCTTTGGCGAAATCGCCGTCTCGCTCTTGTCGGTGCCGCCGTTTGCCGCCGCATCGGCCGAGGGAGTGAAGTTGCCGAAATCCACCCGCACGCCCGGCATCAGCATCAGCTTGTCGTTCCAGGTGAATTCGCCCTGGGCATAGATGCCGGTCTTCTGGTCTTTGCCCTCGGGGTGGAAGGGCAGCGCACCGGGCGCGGCCGGGGCGATGGAATAGGCGGTGCGGTCCTGGGACGAAATCTGCATCCCGAAAGTCAGGAAGTTCTTCCAGTTGCCGCCGCTGAGGTCGGCGGTGTTTTCAATCTTCAGCGCCGTCGTCGTATAGGCATAGTCGCTGTCGCACAGCACCATGCTGTCGCCCGCCCGGCAGCCCGCCGCCATCGAGAAGTCGCGCTTTTCAACCGAGGTATCGGTGTAGGAAAGCTGCACCGTCAGGTCGATGAACGGGTTCGCGGCCGCCTGATGCCGCCAGGCCAGCGTGACCGTATCGTCCACCGCGTCGATGTCATTGGTGCCGAAGGTCGCCAGCGCCGAGGCGGGCGTGGTGCCGAAGAACTGCAGGTCGCCGGTCTGGGCCACCGTCGCATCATCAAGGCTTGTATCGGTGCGCGACATCGAGAAGGTCAGCGTCTGGTCGTCGTCATTGCCGAAATGCCAGACCCCCTTGGCCAGCCCCGACCATGAACGGTGGTCAGACCCGGCAATCGCATTGCCGTCGCCATCCACCATCTCGCCGCCGTCCGAGAAGTTCAGCGCGCCCAGAACCTCGGCCGCGCCCAGACGCTGCGCCCAGATCAGGCCCAGCTTGGCCGTGTCGCCGTTCGAGTTGTAGCCGGCCTTGAAGCGCAGGACGGTATTGGCATCCTCGCCCAGGAAATCGGCCGGGTCCTTGGTGGTGAAGTTCACCACCCCGCCGATGGCCCCCGCGCCGTAAAGCGTGGATGAGGCCGCGCCGCGCAGCACCTCGACCCGCTTGAACAGCTCCAGATCGCCGAAGAACGACCCCATCCGGTAGGATTCGAAGAATTTCGGCGCCCCGTCCACCGTGACGGCGATCCGCGCTTCGGATGCGGTCTGTTCGGCATTGCCGATGCCGCGGATGTTGAAGGCCTGCCCCAGGGGCCGGGTCGAGGCGCCCGCGCCCTGAACGCCGGGAATGCCCTTCAGCACATCGCCGATGGAATTGGCCTGCAGCCGGTCAAGGTCGGCCTGCTCCAGCGATGACACCGCCTGCGGCGTGTCGATGGCCACCTTGGCGGTGCCGGCGCTGAGGATTATTCTTCCCAGCGCCAGGAAGAAGGTCTCCTGCGCCATCGCGGGCGCAGTCGTGGCCGCGACAAGCGCAGCAGAAAGCAGAAGGCGGCCCCGAAGGCCGGATGTGGTTCGCGTCAGCATATGCATCCCGTTGTTCTTGCTGCAGGATGCTGGCGGCGGCGCTGGCTTGCAGGATTTCCGACTTGATCTGTCAGGAAAAGGCTTCTAGGTATCCTGACTGCAAGAGTCAAGTATCCCTTGGCCGCTCAAAACGCGCTCCAGCCATGTGACGGAACTGTCACAGCCAGACACGCGCCCGCCCTGTCAGAAGGAACCGCGTCATGGCCCACGGCCTGTCCCCTGCCGATATCCGCGCGCTGCGCGCCGAAAACCCCAAGGCCCGCGCCCGCGATTTCGCCGCCGCCCGCGGCATCACCGAGGCCGAGCTGGTCGC
Source organism: Paracoccaceae bacterium (assembly GCA_014859945.1). GTDB lineage: Bacteria > Pseudomonadota > Alphaproteobacteria > Rhodobacterales > Rhodobacteraceae > Fuscibacter. The sequence goes on from JACZKR010000192.1 coordinate 2,597, forward strand.
CGCCCATGTCGGGCATGGCGCCACCGCCATCGTCGCCGACCCCGAGCGTCTGGTGCCGCTGATCTGCGAACTGGGCGAAGTGCTGGCCCTGACGCGCAACGAAAGCTGCGTGCATGAACGGCGCGGCACCTATCAGGATTTCCACGGCGGCCCCCATGCCCAGATGGTTCTGGGCGCCGAGATCGACCTGCGCATCTTCCCCTCGCACTGGTGCCACGCCTTCGCGGTGGAGGAACCGGGCGACGACGGGATAAAGCGCAGCCTTCAGGTCTTTGACGCGGCCGGCGATGCCATCCACAAGGTGCATCTGAAGCCGGTTTCCGACGCCGACGCCTTCGCGCGTCTGGTCGCTGCGCTGCGCCTGCCCGAACAGGCGGGCACCCTGACCCTTTCCCCGCGTGAGCCGGTCGAGCCCGCCCGGATCGCCGCCGACAAGGTCGATATCCTGCGCGCCGAGTGGGAGAAGATGACCGACACCCATCAGTTCCTGCGACTGGTGCGCAAGCTGAAGATGAACCGCCTGGGCGCCTACCGCGCCGCCGGCGCCCCGCATGTCGCGCAGCTGGAAACCGATGCGGTGACGCGCGCACTGCATGCGGCGGCCGAGGGGCAGATTCCGCTGATGATCTTTGTCGGCAATGCCGGCTGCATCCAGATTCACGGCGGACCGATTGAAAAGGTCGTGCCGATGGGGCCGTGGATCAACGTCATGGACCCGCGCTTCAACCTGCATCTGCGCGCCGACCACATTGCCGAGGTCTGGTGGGTGAAGAAGCCCACCCAGCGCGGCGATGCCATCTCGGTCGAGGCGTTCGATGCCGAGGGCGGGCTGATCCTGCAGATCTTCGGCTACCGCAAGGATGCCCCGCCCGACGCCTGGAACGCCATGGTCGCCGCCCTGCCCCGCCTTGAAGAGGTGCCGGCATGAAGCCAAGCGTCACGTCCCTGCACGGCGCGCTGTGTCTGGGCCTGCTGATTGCGGCCGCCTTTGCCGCGCCCCTTCGTGCCGAACCGGCAGGCCGGGTGGTGACCATCGGCGGCTCGGTGACCGAGATTGCCGTGGCACTGGGCGCGGCTGACCGGCTGGTGGCGCGCGACAGCACGTCGAACTGGCCGGAATCGGTGCTGGCGCTGCCGGATGTGGGCTATATCCGGGCGCTGTCGCCCGAAGGCGTGCTGTCGGTCGCGCCCGATCTGATCCTGTCCGAACCCGGCGCCGGCCCGGCCGAGGCGGTGGGTGTGCTGACCGCCGCCGGCGTGCCCTTTGTCACCGTGCCGGGCGATCCGACGCCCGAAGGCGTTCTGGCCAAGATCGACGGCGTGGCCGAAGCCCTTGGCCTGCCCGAAGCGGGCGCCAGACTGCATGCCGAGGTCGCGGCGGGTCTTGAAACCGCCCGCAGCCGCGCCACCGGCGTGACCCGGCCGAAGAAGGTGCTGTTCGTGCTGGCGCTGCAGGGTGGCCGGGTGATGGCGGGGGGCGAAGGATCGTCCGCCGAAGGCATCATCGCGCTGGCCGGCGGGGTGAATGCCGCCACCGGCTTTCACGGCTACAAGCAGATGACGGATGAGGCGGTCATCGCCGCCGCCCCCGATGTGATCCTGATGATGGACCGCACCGGCGGACCCGAGGTGACGGCCGCCGACGTGCAGACCCACCCGGCGCTGGCCGCCACCCCGGCCGGTGCCGCCGGGCAAGTGATCCGCATGGACGGCATGCTGCTGCTGGGCTTCG
>JACZKR010000193.1 GCA_014859945.1 Paracoccaceae bacterium
CTGCCAGGCCGCCTTGGCCGGCTGATGGCCGAACGGGTCGCGCCGCCGGTGGTGGTGCTGGCCGTGCTGCTTCTGCTCTGGCAACTGGCGCTGGCCGACGGCACATCCGGCCTGCCCGCGCCGCTGGATGTCTGGCAGCAAAGCCGCGATCTGATCCTTGATCCGTTCTTCGTCTATGGATCACAGGATATCGGGCTGGGCTGGCGGGTGCTGACCTCGCTGGAACGGGTGGGCATCGGCTTTGGTCTGGCGGCCATCGCCGGGGTGATGCTGGGCGCGGCCATCGGCCAGTCGGTCTGGCTGATGCGCGGGCTGGACCCGATCTTTCAGGTGCTGCGCACGGTGCCGCCGCTGGCCTGGCTGCCGATCAGCCTTGCCGCCTTCATGGACAGCCGCCCCAGCGCGATCTTCGTCATCTTCATCACCGCAATCTGGCCCGTCATCATCAACACCGCCGCCGGGGTGCGCGCCATCCCGCAGGATTACCGCAACGTTGCAGCGGTGCTGCGGCTGAATCAGGCCGAATTCTTCTTCAAGATCATGATCCCCGCCGCCGCGCCCTACATCTTTTCCGGCCTGCGCATCGGGGTCGGCCTGTCATGGCTGGCCATCGTCGCGGCCGAGATGCTGACCGGCGGCGTCGGCATCGGCTTTTTCATCTGGGATGCCTGGAACTCATCCCGGCTGACCGACATCATCGTGGCGCTCGTCTATATCGGTGTCACCGGCTTTGTTCTGGACAAGCTGGTGGCATGGATCGGCCGGGTCGTCTCACGCGGAACCGCGGCATAGGGGGCGGCCATGAGCTATCTGAAAATCGACCGCGTCTGCAAATCCTTCACCAAGGGCACCCGCAGCACCGAGGTTTTGTCCGACGTGCGGCTGACCATCGGCAAGGGCGAATTTGTCTCGATCATCGGCCATTCGGGCTGCGGCAAGTCAACGCTCCTGAACCTGATCGCCGGTCTGACACAGGTGACCTCGGGTGGCATCCTGCTGGAGGGGCGTGAGGTCAACGCCCCCGGCCCCGACCGGGCCGTGGTGTTCCAGAACCACAGTCTGCTGCCCTGGCTGACGGTTTACGACAATGTCCGGCTGGCGGTGACCAAGGTCTTCGGCGCCACAAAGTCGCGGGCCGAGCGGCATGACTGGATCATGCAGAACCTTGATCTGGTGCAGATGACCCATGCCGCCGACAAGCGTCCGGGCGAAATCTCGGGCGGGATGCGGCAGCGGGTGGGCATTGCCCGGGCGCTGGCGATGGAGCCGAAGATCCTTCTTCTGGACGAACCCTTCGGCGCGCTTGACGCGCTGACCCGCGCCCATCTGCAGGACGCGGTGATGGATATTCACGCCCGGCTGCAGAACACGATGATCATGATCACCCATGACGTCGATGAGGCCGTCCTACTGGCCGACCGGATCGTCATGATGACCAACGGCCCCGCCGCCACCATCGGCGAGGTGCTTGAGGTGCCGCTGACCCGCCCCCGCGACCGGATCGCGCTGGCCAGCGACCCTGCCTATCTGCGCGCCCGCGAAAGCGTGCTGCGCTTTCTGCATGAACGCCACCGCTTCGTCGAAGCTGCGGAGTAGCCCTTATGAAACAGAAACTTGTGGTGATCGGCGCCGGCATGGCCTCGGGCCGGATGCTGGAGCATCTTCTGGATGCAGACCCCGACGGCTGGGACGTGACCCTGTTCAACGCCGAACCGCGCGGCAATTACAACCGCATCATGCTGTCGCCCGTCCTGTCGGGTGAGAAGAGCTTTGACCAGATCGTGACTCATGATGCCGACTGGTACACCTCACGCGGCATCGACTGCCGGTTCGGCGAAACCATCGTGCGCATCGACCGGGCGAACCGCGTGGTCTATTCCCCCCGTGGCGGTGTGCCTTACGACCGTCTGGTCATCGCCACCGGATCAGCGCCCTTCATCATTCCGGTGCCGGGCCGCGACCTTCCGGGGGTCTGCACCTACCGCGATCTGGAAGACACCAACGCCATGATCGCCGCCGCGAAACCCGGCGCGCATGCCGTGGTGATCGGCGGTGGCCTTCTGGGGCTGGAGGCCGCGGCCGGCATGGCGGCACGCGGCGCCGAGGTGACCGTGATCCACCTGATCGGCCATCTGATGGAGCGTCAGCTTGATCCGGCAGCCGGCTATCTCTTGCAGAGGGATCTGGAAAAGAAGGGCATCCGCGTGCATTGCAAGGGGGCCACCAAGGCCATCCTTGGCAAGGACCGGGTTGAGGCCGTGCTGCTGGAGGATGGCACGGTCTATCCGGCCGATCTGGTCTGCATGGCGGTGGGCATCCGCCCCGAAGTGCGGCTGGCCAACGACGCCCATCTTGAGGTGGCACGCGGCATCGTGGTGGACGACCGGATGCGTACCTCGGACCCGGCGATCTTTGCCCTTGGCGAATGCGTCGAACATGACCGGCAGCTGTTCGGCCTTGTCGCGCCGCTTTACGATCAGGCGCGGGTTCTGGCGGCCACCCTTCTGGGGCAGGACGCCGCCTTCCGCCCCGTCCAGACCGCGACCAAGCTGAAGGTGACCGGCGTCGATCTGTTCAGCGCGGGCGACTTTGCCGAGGCGCCGGGGCGCGAAGACATCGTCTTCCGCGATCCGGGCCGCGGCATCTACAAGCGCCTCGTGCTGGAGGGTGACCGGCTGTGCGGCGCGGTGATGTATGGCGATACCGCCGATGGAAACTGGTTCTTCGGCCTGATCCGCGACGGCACCGACATTTCGGCCCTGCGCGAGACGCTGATCTTCGGCCCGGCCTTTCAGGGGGGGGCCACGGCGGACCCTATCGCAGCCGTTGCAGCCTTGCCGCCTGAGGCAGAGATTTGCGGCTGCAACGGCGTCTGCAAGGGCCGGATCGTTCAGGCCGTCGAAGGCGGCGCCACCACGCTTGACGCGGTGCGCAGCCTGACCAAGGCCAGCGCCTCATGCGGCACCTGCACGGGGTTGGTGGAACAGGTGATGGCCGCCACGCTGGGCGGCGCCTTCACTGCCAATGCCAATCCGCCGATGTGCCGCTGCACCGACCACACGCATGATGATGTACGGCGGCTGATCCGGACGCTGGGGCTGAAGTCGATCCCGGCCGTCATGCAAGAACTGGGTTGGAAGACCGCCGGCGGCTGTGCCAACTGCCGCCCCGCGCTGAACTATTACCTTCTGGCCGACTGGCCGCTGGACTACCGCGATGACCGGCAAAGCCGCTTCGTGAACGAGCGCAACCACGCGAACATCCAGAAGGACGGCACCTATTCGGTGGTGCCGCGCATGTGGGGCGGGGTCACCACCCCGGCCGAACTGCGCGCCATCGCCGATGCCGCCGACCGCTACGCCGTGCCCATGGTCAAGGTGACGGGCGGGCAGCGCATCGACCTTCTGGGGGTGCGGAAAGAAGACCTGCCGGCCATCTGGTCAGATCTGAATGCCGCCGGCATGGTCAGCGGCCACGCCTATTCCAAGGGCCTGCGCACGGTGAAGACCTGTGTCGGAAGCGAGTTCTGCCGCTTTGGCACGCAGGATTCGACCGGACTGGGCATCCGTCTGGAAAAGCTGCTCTGGGGGTCATGGACGCCTGCCAAGGTGAAACTGGCGGTCAGCGGCTGCCCCCGCAACTGCGCCGAAGCCACCTGCAAAGATGTGGGCGTGGTCTGCGTGGATAGCGGCTATCAGATCAGCGTGGCCGGTGCCGCCGGAATGGATGTGAAGGAAACCGAAGCGCTCTGCACCGTCGCCACCGAGGATGAGGTGCTGGAAACGGTTGCCGCCTTCATCCAGCTTTACCGCGAGAACAGCCGCTACCTGCATCGCATCTACAAATGGGTGGCCAAGGTCGGGCTGGTCTGGTGCAAGGCGCAGGTTGTCGCCGATCCGGCCAACCGCCGCGCGCTGTATGACCGCTTCCTGCTCAGCCAGACGGTCTATCAGACCGATCCCTGGGCCGAACATGCCGCAACGCCCCGCGACTGGGCGCCGATGGCCGACCTGACGCTGAGGGCCGCAGAATGACAAGCCTTACCGACATCGGCGCATTGGACGATATTCCGCGTCAGGGCGCACGGGTGGTCAGAACCACCGCCGGCTGCATCGCCATCTTCCGCACCGCGGATGACCGCGTCTTCGCACTGGAAGACCGCTGCCCCCACAAGGGTGGCCCCCTGTCCGAAGGCATCCTGCATGGCGACAGCGTGACCTGCCCGCTGCACGCCTGGGTGTTCGACCTGAACACCGGACAGGCGCTTGGCGCTGACGAAGGCGCCGTCCGCCGCTTTGCCGTCCGGGTCGAAGGCGGCCGCATCCTGCTGGATGCCGGCCTGATGCAACGGCGGAGCGCGGCATGACCGCCGCCCCGGTCCGCACCACCTGTCCCTATTGCGGGGTGGGCTGCGGTGTGCTGGCCACGCCCGACGGCAAGGGCGGCCTTGCCATCGCCGGCGACCCGGATCATCCGGCGAACCGCGGCCGGCTTTGCGTAAAAGGTGCGGCACTTGGCGAAACGCTGGGCCTGTCGCACCGCCTGCTGACCCCGCTTGTCGGCGGGCAACCCGCCGGCTGGGATGCGGCGCTGGACCAGGTGGCGGGGCGGTTTTCCGAAACCATCGCCCGCCACGGGCCGGATTCGGTGGCCTTCTACGTCTCGGGCCAGCTGCTGACTGAAGACTACTATGTGGCGAACAAGCTGATGAAGGGCTTCATCGGCAGCGCCAACATCGACACCAACTCACGCCTCTGCATGGCGTCTGCGGTCGCCGGGCACCGCCGCGCCTTTGGCAGCGATACGGTTCCCGGCATCTATGACGATCTGGAGCTGGCCGATCTGGTGGTTCTGACCGGCTCGAACCTGGCATGGTGCCATCCCGTACTTTATCAGCGGTTGGCGGCGGCCAAAGCGGCGCGGCCGGGGCTGAAGGTCGTGGTCATCGACCCGCGCCGCACGGCAACCTGCGACATCGCCGACCTGCATCTGCCCATCGCGCCGGGCAGTGATGCCGCGCTGTTCAACCTTCTGCTGGCCGAGATCGCCCTGCGGGACGCGCTTTCGCCCGCCTTCCTTAGCCACGTCACCGGGCTGGACGCCGCACTGGCCGCCGCCCGCGCCACCCCGCCCGATGCCACCGGCCTGCCCGCCGACCTGCTGCAACGTTTTCTGGCCCTGTGGATCGGAACGCCGCGCGTCGTAACCCTGTGGTCGCAGGGCATCAACCAGTCCGACAGCGGCACCGACAAGGTGAACGCCATCGTCAACTGCCATCTCGCAACCGGCCGCATCGGGCAGCCCGGCATGGGCCCCTTCAGCATCACCGGACAGCCCAACGCCATGGGCGGGCGCGAGGTGGGGGGGCTGGCCAATATGCTGGCCTGCCATCTGGAACTGGAAAATCCCGCCCATCGTGCTGCGGTTCAGGGCTTCTGGCAGGCGCCCACCATCGCGGCCCGGCCCGGCCTGAAGGCGGTTGATCTGTTCCGCGCCGTTGAAGACGGCCGCATCCGCGCGCTGTGGATCATCCACAGCAACCCCGCCGTCACCATGCCCGACGCCGGCCGGGTTGCCCGCGCCATTGCTGGCTGCGACTTTGTGGTGGTCAGCGACGTGACCGCCGCCACCGATACCGCGCGTCTGGCCGATGTGCTGCTGCCCGCCGCCGCCTGGGCCGAGAAATCCGGCACGGTGACCAACTCTGAACGGATGATCAGCCGCCAGCGCGCCGCCCTGCCGCCGCCGGGGCAGGCGCGGCCCGACTGGTGGATGCTGGCGCAGGTGGCGCAGCGCATGGGATTTGCCGGGTTCAACTGGCCCTCGCCCGCCGAGATCTTTGCCGAACACGCGGCACTTTCGGCAGTGGCGGCGGGGCTGGGCAGCGACTTCGACATCTCGGCACTCGCAGGCCTGTCCGCCCCGGAATATGACACGATGCCCCCCCGCCGCTGGCCGGTCACGGCCCGGGGTGCGGGCGGGCGATTCTTCGGCGACGGCCGCTTTCACACCCCGGACGGCAAGGCGCGGATGGTGCCGGTGGTCCCGGCGGCCGAGCCGGCCGATCCGCGCCACCCCTACCGGCTGAACACCGGCCGCACCCGTGACCAGTGGCACAGCATGACGCGCACCGGCCTGTCGCCCCGCCTTGGCCGCCATCTGGCCGAACCATACCTAGAGATCCACCCCGATAACGTCCGCGATCTGGGCCTTGCGCCCGCCGGTCTGGCCGAGGTGCAAAGCCCCAATGGCTGGGCCATCCTGCGGGTGATGCCGTCGGCTGCGGTTCCGCCGGGCCATCCTTTCGCGCCGATGCACTGGACGGGGGAAACCGCGCCCTCGGGGCGGATCGACCGGCTGGTGCCGGGGTTGACCGATCCGCTTTCCGGTCAGCCGGCGCTGAAGGCGGCGCGGGTCGCCATCCGGCCCTTTTCCGCAGGGTGGTTCGGTTATGCCGTGGCCGACCGCCCCTTCCGCCCGGACTGCGCCTATTGGGCGCGCGGCCCGGTCAGCGGCGGCATGCAGGCGGAACTGGCGGGCGATACCCTGCCCGATGATTGGGCGATCTGGGCAGGCCAGCTTTTCGGGCTGGAAACGCAGCCCCTGACGATGGCCGACCCGGCGCGCGGGCTGCACCGATTGGCCTTCGTGCAGGAAGGCCGGCTTCGGGCCGCCCTCTTCATCGCGCCCGGGCCGGTGGGTCTGTCACGCAGCCATCTGTCGGAGCTGGTCGGCACCACCAGCGGGGCCGAGGCGCTGGCCGGCCGGCCCGGGGCGGGGCTGCCCGATCCGGGGCCTACCGTCTGCGCCTGCCTGAACGTGGGGCTGAACACCATCCTGCGCGCGATCTCCGAAGGCGGGTTGCTCACCACTGCGCAAGTCGGCGCCGCCCTTGGCGCCGGCACCAGCTGCGGTTCATGCCGGCCCGAGATCGCGGCGCTTCTGTCCCGTCACATCCCGCAACGCGAGGCCGCCGAATGACCGTTCACACCGATCCCGCCGCCCTGCGTCCTGCCGCCGGCCCGCCCCGACGCGGCAGCATCTGCCTTGTCGGCGCCGGGCCGGGGGCGGCCGATCTGCTGACCCTGCGCGCGCTGGACCGGATCCGGGCGGCAGACGTGGTGTTCTACGACCGGCTGGTCGATCTGGCGGTGCTGGCGCTGATTCCGCTCGGCACCCGGCGCGTTTTCGTCGGCAAGACACCCGGCCATCACACCTGGCCGCAGGAACGGATTGACGCGGCCATCGTCGCGGCGGCGCTGTCGGGGCGGCGCGTCGTGCGGCTGAAATCCGGTGATCCGTCGATCTTTGGCCGGGCGGCCGAGGAAATTGCCGCGGCCCGCGCCCATGACATTCCGGTTGAGGTGGTGCCCGGTGTCACCGCCGCCAGCGCCGGCGCGGCGCGGCTGTGCCAACCCCTGACCGAGCGCGGTCTGACCGAGCGGCTGGTCATCGCCACTGCCACCTGCCGGCCCGGAGATGACTGGCTGGGTCTGGCCGATCTGGCGCGGCCGGGCACCACGCTGGCGCTGTACATGGCGATGAACCGCCTGCCCGAAGTGCAGGACCAGTTGCGCCGCGCCGGATTGCCAGACGACACCCCGGTCGAGATCATCGCCGCAATCGAAACCCCGGCGGAAGCGCGGTTGCAGACCACGCTGGGCCGGCTGTCCGGCGACGGCGGGCTGGGCCATCCGGCGATCATCTTCGTGCGGATCGCCAAGGTGGCGGCGCCCGCCCCCCTGCCGGTTCAGGCGTAGCTGCGCGCACCGAAGATCGCGCTGCCGACGCGGACATGGGTCGCGCCGTGGGCGATGGCCGCCTCGAAATCGCTGCTCATCCCCATCGACAGCCCGCTGAGGCCGTTGCGCGCGGCCATCCCGGCCAGCGCGGCGAAATGCGGGGCGGGGTCTTCGCCTTCGGGCGGAATGCACATCAGGCCCTGCGGCGACAGGTCCATCCGCCGCACCTCGGCCACGAAAGCATCCAGATCACCGGGCAGGACGCCGGCCTTCTGCGGTTCCTCGCCGGTGTTGACCTGCAGGAAAAGCTGGGGCGAGGTGCCGCGCGCCTGCGCCAGCCGCGCCAGCTTTTCGGCCAGCGAGGGGCGGTCAACCGTGTGGATGGCATCGAAAAGTTCGACGGCGGCCTTGGCCTTGTTGGTCTGCAGGGGGCCGATCATATGCACCTCGACCGCGCCGAACTCGGCCCGGAACGCGGGCCATTTGGCCGCCGCCTCCTGCACATAATTCTCGCCGAACAGGCGGTGCCCTTCGCGCAGCACGGCGCGGACGCGGTCTTCGGGCTGCACCTTGGACACCGCGATCAGCCGGACCGTGCCCGGAGAGCGGCCGTGGCGCAGGCAGGCCTCGGTGATGCGGCGCGAGATTTCGGGGTAAGACATGGTCGGCCTCCTGCCCGGCACTTGGCCACAGGCGGCCGCAAAAGAAAAGAGCGGGCGCAAGGCCCGCTCTTTCCCGATCAAATCCCGAAGGATTAGAACGACATCACGACGCCGATGTCGGCGATGCTGTCGTCGCCGTCGGTGACGATACCGCCCTTGACCGAAGCGCCGCCGCCCAGGTCGTAAGCAGCGCCGATGCCGAACACTTCGTTCACGTCATGGTAGAACGCGGTGACGGTGGTCGGGCCAGCAACATAGTCAACCGACAGAGCGAAGTCGGTGTCGGCGAGGTGGTCGGAGTCCAGAACCACGGCCTTGACGGTCGCAGCGCCGAAGGTGGCCGAGCCGCCCAGCGACAGGGTGTTGTCCACGCCGTCATCTTCCCAGCCGATGGCGACCGAGAAAGCGTCGGTCGAGTACTTGGCCGCGATCGAGAGGTAGTCAGCGGTGTTCAGCTGGCCAGCACCCAGAGCGAACGACACGGCGCCGGCGCTGTATTCGTACAGCATCGAGGTGTCGGGAGCCGAACCGAAGTACGCGACTTCGTTGTACGAACCCAGACCAGAGAAGCCAACGGCCGAAACCTGACCAACCAGAGCCTGAGCGGCCGAGTCGACGTCGCCGAAGGTCAGCTTGCCGAAGGCGCCCGAGATGTAGACGGTCGAGTCGTCGTTGGCAACGTTCGGCCAGCCGCCGCCCTGACCCGACTGGTCAGCGCGAACCGAAGCGCCGAACGACAGGCCGCCGTCGGTTTCGCCCGAAGCGGTGAAGGTGATACGAACGCGCGACGAGAAGTAGGCTTCGTCGCCATCATAGACCAGACCCATACGGGCCGAACCCGAAGTCGCGACTTCAGCAGCGGCGAAGCCGGCCGATGCGGCCAGGATGCTCGTCGCGAGAAGAACCTTTTTCATGTTTTTCCCTCTTTCCTCAAGGACAACCCCGCCGCAGGGGAATCCGCGGGGGAATGGAGTGTATTTCGCCTCAGCCGCCCGCGATTGCAACGCCGACCATCCGGCCCCGGCAACTGCGGCCAGCGATGGTGCAGCAATGCCACAGTGCCGCCACAGGGCTGCCAATCTTGCCCCCGGCCTGCCCGCTGGCTAAGCAGGGATGGTCAGCAAGGGGGCAACGGATGAGTTCTTCGGTCGATCGTGCAATCCGTGACGCCAAGGCGGCGCTTCGGGCCGGCAACGCCCGCGCGGGCAGGCGCATCCTGCTGGAGGCGCTGGAGCGCTTTGCCACCAACGCCCGGCTGCAGGAGGCGCTGGCCGAACTGGAAAGCCGCGTCTCGGGCCTGCCCGCCCGAATCTTCGGCCCGCCGCATGTGAAGCGTATCCTGCAGCTGCGCGCCTCGGGCGCGATGAACGAGGCCGTGGAAGAAATGGTGGCGCTGGCGCTGCTGAACCCGGCCAATCCCAATGCCCGCAACGTTTTGGGCCGTCTTTATATAGATGCAGGTCAGCCGCAGGCGGCGCTGCCGCATCTTCTGGCGGCAACCCGGGCCGATCCGGCCTTTCGCGAGGCGCGGGTCAATCTGGCGGCGGCGCTTCTTGATCTGGGCCGCACAGATGAGGCGGTGGGCCATCTGGACAAGGTGCTGGCGGCCCATCCCGGCTTCCCCCCCGCGCTGGACCTGCGGGGGCGGGCGCTGATCCTGCTGGAACGGCACGCCGAGGCGGCCGAAAGCTATCGCCGGCTTCTGGACCTGCGGCCCGCCGACGCCGAAGTGATGCTGTCGCTTTCGACCGCGCTCAGCGCCATCGACGCGGGCGACGAGGCGGCAGAGCTTCTGGAAAAGCTGATCGCACGCGCCCCGCACGACCACCGCACCCGCAACAACCTGGGCAACATTCGTCTGGCCCAGGGCCGGCTGGATGAAGCCGAGGCGCATTTCCGCGCCGCCATCGCGGTGACGCCCCGGTCGGGCAATGCCTATTACAACCTTAGCCGCACCATCCGCTTCCGCGCGGGCGACCCGGCGATTGCCGCGATGCAGGCCCTGGCCGCCGACCGCACGCTGGAGGGTGATGAACGGGTCTCGCTGTTGTTTGCACTGTCGAAGGCGCTTGAGGATCTGGGCGAGGTGGATGAAAGTTTTGCCGCGCTTGCCGAAGGCAACCGCACCAAGCGCGCCGGGCTGACCAGCTATTCGCTGGATCAGGACCGCGCGCGGCTGGACATGCTGGCGCGCCGCTTTGGCGCCGATGCGCCCGGCCTTGATCCGGCCAGCCTGCCGGCGCCGCCGGTGATTCCGATCTTTGTCGTGGGGATGATGCGGTCGGGCACCACGCTGACCGAACAGATCATCTCGGCGCATTCGCAGGTGCATGGCGCGGGCGAACTGCGCCACCTGGGCGCGGCGGCGGGGGCCGAACTGGAGGGCAGCGACGGCCCGCTCGACACGGCGGCCCTGCTGCGCATCCGCAACCGCTATCTGACCGATCTGGCGGCGCTGTCGCGGGGGGCGCCCTATGCGGTGGACAAGATGCCGTCGAACTTCCGCTATACCGGGCTGATCCGCAAGGCGCTGCCCGAGGCGCGGATCATCCATCTGCGGCGCGATCCGGTGGCGGTCTGCTGGTCGAACTACAAGACGCTCTTCAGCGCCCAAGCCATCGGCTACGCTTGGGACATGCACGAGGTGGCGGGCTTCTACCGGCTCTATGAGGCGTTCATGGAGCGGATGGCGCAGGAATTCCCCGGACAGTTCCTGACGGTGGACTATGCCGCGCTGACCGAAACGCCCGAGCCTGTGATCCGCGGCGTCCTTGATTTCTGCGGCCTGCCCTTCGAAGAGGCCTGCCTTCACCCCGAAGACAACACCCGCGCCGTGCGCACCGCCAGCGTGCGGCAGGTGCGCAGCGGCATCTACAAGGGCAGCAACACCCGCTGGAAAGGCTTTGAAAAGCACATGGGCCCGCTGCTGGATGCCTTCGCGCAACCGCCGGGCGCCGAAGGGCCGCAGGGAAAAGCCTTGGCACACCCCGAGGGCTCGGCTAAGTAGCGATGAGGTTGATCTTGGGGGTCGGAATGAAGCTGAACCGTGGCGCGTCCCTGATGCCGGCGCTTGGCATCGCGCTGCTGCTTGGCGGCTGCGGCGGGATTTCCAGCGGCGACAGCGGGCTTTTCGGCCGCCGTTCGTCGGCGCCTCCGACCGTGGACCAGATCGAGGCCAAGTCGGCCGCCCAGCGTCAGCAGGAAAACATCGCCCGCGCGCGCGGCGAGGAAGAGAAGGGGTCGTCCTTCTTCGATCTCTTCGGTGACCGCGACAATCCCAACACCACGGTTGAGGTCAACAAGTACATCTGGGTTGCCGCGCTGGACGTGCTGAACTTCCTGCCCATCGAATCGGTTGATCCCTTCACGGGCGTCATCGTCACGGGCTACGGCACGCCCCCCGGCGGCGGCCGCGCCTACCGGGCGACGATCTATGTGCAGGACCCGGCACTGGATGCCCGCAGCCTGAAGATCGCCATGCAGACCCGGGGCGGCGGCACCGTTGCCCCCGAAACCGTCCGGGCCATCGAAGACGCCATCCTGACCCGCGCACGCCAGCTGCGCATTCAGGACACCAAGCTTTAACGGGCTGCCGGAAACGATCCTCGCCCCGGCCTCCGGGAACATCCCCCCGCAGACCCTCAGGTTCGGGCGGAAAAGGAAAAGCACTGCTTTTCCCCGCCCGATGCGGGCCGCCTGCCGCAAGACCGCGTCAACACGCCTGACCGAGGCCAGCGCCTGACCGGGCAGGCGAGAAGCGCCTGCCGGGGGGGCAGGGCAGGCGCTGGCCGGTGGCTTTGGGCCACCGGCGGGCAAGGGGCGCATTCACCGCATGACCTCGGCAATGGCCTCGGCCAGATGGGCGGGGAAGGTTTCCCGAAAGGCCCGCCCGATCCGAAAGCCGGGCGATTCTGCAGCGGTCCGGCAGGCAAACCGCAACGGGCGGGGGCGGGCTCTGGACCTTGGCGGTCCGGGCGGTGTATTCCGCCTGCGGACCAGGAATGAGGCCGTGATGTCGCGCTACGAACCCGCAACCATCGAACCCAAGTGGCAGGAAGCCTGGGAAAAGGCCGGCGCCTTCACCGCGCGGCACGATCCGGCGAAACCCAAGTACTATGTGCTTGAGATGTTTCCCTACCCTTCGGGCCGCATCCACATGGGGCATGTGCGCAACTACACCATGGGCGACGTGGTGGCGCGCTACAAGGCGGCGCAGGGCTTTTCGGTGCTGCATCCGATGGGCTGGGACGCCTTCGGGATGCCGGCCGAAAACGCCGCGATGGAACGCGGCGGCCATCCGCGCGACTGGACCTATGGCAACATCGCCGACATGCGAGACCAGATGAAGCCCTTGGGCCTGTCCATCGACTGGTCCCGCGAACTGGCCACCTGCGACCCGGAATATTACGGCCAGCAGCAGTCCATGTTCATCGACATGATGGAAAAGGGGCTGGTCTACCGCAAGGCTGCGATGGTCAACTGGGACCCGGTCGACATGACCGTTCTGGCCAATGAACAGGTGATCGACGGCAAGGGCTGGCGGTCCGGCGCGGCGGTGGAACGGCGCGAGCTGACCCAGTGGTTCTTCAAGATTTCCGACTATTCCGAAGACCTGCTGAACGCGCTCGACGGGCTGAAGGACTGGCCCGAGAAGGTGCGGCTGATGCAGGCCAACTGGATCGGCCGGTCGCGCGGCCTGCAATTCGCCTTTGAAACCACCGGCGCGCCCGAAGGCTTTGAAACGCTTGAGGTTTACACCACCCGCCCCGACACGCTGATGGGCGCCTCCTTTGCCGCGATCAGCCCCGATCACCCGCTGGCCAAGGCGCTGGAATCCGATCCGGCCATCGCCGCCTTCGTGGCCGAAGCCCGCCGCGGCGGCACCAGCGCCGAAGAGATCGAGACGGCCGAGAAGATCGGCATCGACACCGGCATCCGCGTGAAGCACCCGCTTGATCCCGACTGGGAACTGCCGGTCTGGATCGCCAATTTCATCCTGATGGATTACGGCACCGGCGCCATCTTCGGCTGCCCGGCCCACGACCAGCGCGATTTCGAATTCGCCACGAAATACCACCTGCCGATCAAGGCGGTCTTCGTCGCCGAAGGCGCCGGGGATGCGCGTCTGACCGAAGCCTTCGTGCCGATGAAATCGGAAAAGGTCCGCTATGTCCGCGGCTTTGCCGGCGAAACCGTGCAGACCGGCGATGATGCCATCGCCGCCGCCATCGCCCATGCCGAAACCCATGGCTATGGCAAGGGCGTCACCAAGTTCCGCCTGCGCGACTGGGGCATCAGCCGTCAGCGCTACTGGGGCTGCCCGATTCCGGTGGTGCATTGCGCCACCTGTGGCGTGGTGCCGGAAAAGAAGGAAAACCTGCCGATCGAACTGCCCTATGACGTGGCATTCGACAAGCCGGGCAACCCGCTTGACCGTCACCCGACCTGGCGCGACTGCGCCTGCCCGCGTTGCGGCGCCCCCGCGCGGCGCGAGACCGACACGATGGACACCTTCGTCGATTCGGCCTGGTACTACATGCGCTACTGCTGCCCCGACAGCGACAGCGCCATGGTCGACGCG
>JACZKR010000194.1 GCA_014859945.1 Paracoccaceae bacterium
TCCTGGGCCTGCAGGCCGGCACCACGGGCCTGGGCTTTGCCGCCGTGGGCACTGGCCATGCCATGACCCACAACCTGATCAAGACCTGGGAACAGGGGCCGGGCGCCAAGGTGGCCGCGATCTCGATGGATGCGGGCAAGGCCGTGGTGTCCGAAGGCGGCGGGGCGATTGCCGGCGGCGTGCTGGAACGCGCGCTGGCCGGTTCGGCCAAATCGGCGCAGATCATCAAGTCGGCCGAGGGCGAGATTGCCAAGTATTCCGCCCGGCTGGCGCAGGAGGGTCTGCGCAAGAAGGCCGCCGCCAAGGCCACCAACATCGTCGCGCAGCGCACCGCGCAGGTGACGGCCCAGCAGACCGCGCAGCGCGGCTTCCAGGCCACCGCCGGACGTGCGGCGGCGGGCGGCATGTTCCTGCCGGTGGCCTTTGCAGCCTGGGATATCTGGGATGCGGTGGGCGACTACCGCGACACCATGGCGGCGAACCGCTAGGCGGCGGGGCCGCGGCCTGCGAACCAGGCCGCGGCCCTTTCCCTGACCCAGTCCCAGATCGCCGGGGCGCCGCGGGCCACCTTGGCGCCAACCCGCGTCTGCAACTGGTCGTAGGTCACATCATAAGTCACCCAGGTACCGCCGCCGGATTGCAGGTTGGCCATGACCGGCTGCACCCGGTCCAGCGCCTTGGCAAAGACCGCGTCCGGCGTCGCGGCCGCCTCGAATTCATCCCAGAGCGCGCGGAAATCCGCGGCCTGATCGGGCGGCAGCAGGCCGAAGATGCGCTCGGCCGCGCGCTGTTCGGCCGCCACGGTATCGGCGCTGGCATGGGCCGCGCCGTTTGCCGAATGGATCGGCACGTCGCCCACGTCAATTTCCACCAGATCATGGATCAGCAGCATGCGGATCACCCGGCCGATCTGCACCCCTTCGGGCGCCTGATCGGCCAAGACCATGGCATAAAGCGCCAGATGCCAGCTGTGTTCGCCTGAATTCTCGCGCCGCGACCCGTCGCACAGCGTCGTGGCCCGGAGGACCGATTTCAGCCGGTCCGCCTCATTCAGGAAGGCGAACTGTGCGGCCAGCCGGTCGGCGCCGGTCAATGCCCGACCGAGTCGCGCGGGGCCTGCGGGGCGGCGGTGCCGCGGCGCTTGGCCTCCAGCGTGGCTTCCAGGAACTTGCGCGCCTTGCGTTCGGCCAGGATCACGCGGACCGCCGTCATATAGGCCTCTTGCGTGGTGGGCGACATGTCCAGAAGCACCTTCGAGACCTTTTCGAAGAAGCGGTCATCGCCCAGCTCGTCCTGCGCCTCGATCACGTCCTTCGCCAGCGCTTCGGTCAGATCCTGCAGGATGCCCATGTCAGCGGCTCACCTCGCCCAGACGGCGCTTCACATAGGTCGAAACCGTGTCGATCATCGGTTTCATGTGCTGTTCGTCGTCCTTGAAGAAGTGGTCGGCGCCTTCCACCTGTTCGTGGGTGATGGTGATGCCCTTCTGCTCATGCAGCTTGTTCACCAGGCTGACCGTATCCTTGGGCGGCGCCACCTTGTCGGCGGTGCCGTTGATGATCAGCCCCGAAGAGGGGCAGGGCGCCAGGAAACTGAAATCGTAAAGGTTGGCCGGCGGCGCGACCGAGACGAAGCCGGTAATCTCGGGCCGCCGCATCAGAAGCTGCATGCCGATCCAGGCGCCAAAGCTGAAGCCCGCGACCCAGCAATGCTTGGCGTTCTGGTTCATCGACTGCAGGTAATCCAGCGCGCTGGCGGCATCGGACAACTCGCCGATGCCCATGTCATATTCGCCCTGGCTGCGCCCGACGCCGCGGAAGTTGAAGCGCAGCACCGTGAAGCCAAGGTTGTAGAAGGCGTAGTGCAGGTTATACACCACCTTGTTGTTCATCGTGCCGCCATACTGGGGATGGGGATGCAGCACGATGGCGATCGGCGCGTCACGTTCCTTCTGGGGGTGGTAGCGGCCTTCAAGGCGGCCTTCGGGGCCGGCAAAAATCACTTCGGGCATTCGTTCCGCCTGCTTTCCTCGCGCGATTGTTGACTCAATCGCTCGGATAACTTAGAACCATTCCAAAGAACGCGGCCCTTGGACGGCATTACCGGTTTCAGGTAATGTCCGGTGGCTTTCGCGTCAATGGATTTGCAGGTGAAACATGAAACTCTCGACCAAGGGACGTTACGCGATGGTGGCGCTGGCCGATCTGGCGCTGGCCAGCGGCGATGACCTGATGTCGCTGGCGGCGATTTCCAAGCGGCAGGATATCTCGCTGCCCTATCTTGAGCAGCTGTTCGTCAAGCTGCGCCGCGCCGGTCTGGTCGAAGCGGTGCGCGGCCCGGGCGGCGGCTACCGGCTGGCCCGCGATCCGGCCGATATCCGGGTGTCCGATGTGATGGAGGCGGTCGAGGAAACCGTCGATGCCATGCACACCGGGGCGGGGGCCTCGGGCGGGGTGTCGGGCAGCCGGGCGCAAAGCATGACCAACCGGCTGTGGGAGGGGCTGAGCGCCCATGTCTATGTCTTCCTGCACCAGACGACCCTGGCCGAGGTGATCGGCAACAAGATGAAACCCTGTCCGGCGGTGCCGGCGCTGTTCCGGGTGGTGGACGAATGACCGCCGTCAGAACCGGGGGCCAGCCCCCGGGCCCCCGGGATATTTTTGGAGAGAGGATGGGGCATGTCCCGCATCTATCTTGACTGGAACGCCACAACCCCGCTGCGGCCCGAGGCCCGGGCGGCGATGGTTCAGGCCATGGATGTGGCGGGCAACCCGTCTTCCGTCCATGCCGAGGGGCGGGCGGCGAAGAAGCTGATCGAACAGTCGCGCGAACGTCTGGCGGCGGCGCTGGGGGCGGAGGGGGCGGACATCGTCTTTACCTCGGGCGCGACCGAAGCGGCGGCGCTGGCGC
>JACZKR010000195.1 GCA_014859945.1 Paracoccaceae bacterium
TGCGGGGCGACGGGCTGCGGGCCTGGCTGGAACGATCGGCCAGCATTTTTGCGCGCGTGATGCCGGGTGCGCGGGATGCGCCGCTTGTCAATTCTCAGATGCCGGGGTTCACCTTCGACGTGGTTCTGGGTGTCAGCTACCGGATCGACCTGTCGGCGCCGGCGCGGCACGACGCGGCGGGCGCGGTTGCCGATCCTGCCGCCTGCCGGATCCGCGACCTTTGCCATCAGGGACGGCCCGTTGCGGCGGATGACCGCTTTGTCCTTGTGACCTCCAGCCACCGGCTGGGCGGCGGCGGGCGCTTTCCGCTGCCCCACCCCTTGCGCGAACTGCCGCTGCCGCCGCTGGGCCTGCGCGATGCCCTTGCGCGGGCCGATGGCCCGGCCGCCGGCCCCCTACCGCCGGGCTGGTCCTTTCAGCCGCTTCCCGGCGCGACGGCGCTGTTTGACTGCGCGCCTCAGGCCGTGGCGCCGGATACCGCTATCGAACCGCTCGGGCTGACCCCCGCAGGCTTTCAGCGCTTTCGCCTGCATCTGTGATGGGTTATGCCGCCCGGATGATCCCGGGGGCCCAGATGTTCGACGCCATTCTTTTCGACCTCGACGGAACGCTGATCGATACCGAAAGCCTTGCGCTTGCCGCCGGGATGGAGGCCTTTGCCGCGCTGGGCCATCCGGTGACCGAGGCATTCATGCACGGGCTGGTGGGCAAGGACATGCCCACGGCGGGCCGGATCATCGCGCAAAGCCACCCGGCGCTGGACCTTGGCGCGCTGGATGCCCATTGGGCCCGGGGCTTTGATGAGGCGCTTTCGCGCGGGCTGCCGCTGAAGCCGGGGGTCGAAGAACTGCTGGCCGCCCGGCTGCGCCCGATGGCCATCGTCACCTCGTCCCAGCGGCGCGAGGCGCACCGCAAGCTGGGCATCGCCGGCATCGCCGATGCCTTCGCCCATGTGGTGACCTACAACGATGTGGCCGCGCCCAAGCCCGCCCCCGAACCCTACCTGCTGGCGGCCGGGCTGATGGGCGTTGACCCCGCGCGCTGCCTTGTCTTCGAAGACAGTGAAACCGGGGCCGAGGCCGCCTTCCGCGCCGGCTGCCGCGTGGTGCAGGTGCCTGATGTCGTCCCGAGTGAAGGGCGCTGGGCGCACCACCTTGCCCCCAGCCTTCTGGACGGCGCTAGGATGGCCGGGATTCTCTGAAGTGCGCGGCTTCCGTGCGGAAATGAGGCCGGAGCCTTCAAAGGCTCCGGGCCGGAGTTTTCGAAAACTCCGGCGCTACAGCGCCACCACCTGCGCAGGATCCAGAAGCCAGGGCGCGACGATGCCGCAGGTGTCGGCCAGGGGCAGCAGCGTGTCGGGCACTTCCATGCCGATCACCTCGCGCATGAAGCGCTGGCGGGCGGCGATGCGCGCCGCAACGTTGGGATGTTCCGCCGCGATGGCGGCGCGCAGGCCCGCATCGGCCAGCACATATCCGTCTTCCATCCGGGTTGAGCCATAGGCCGGATGCCCGGGGATCACATCCATCTGCATCGCCATCCCCGAGGCCAGCGGCAGTGCCGAGCCTTCACTGATCGGCGAAGATATCCATTCGTCCAGACCGA
This sequence comes from Paracoccaceae bacterium, assembly GCA_014859945.1. Taxonomy (GTDB): domain Bacteria; phylum Pseudomonadota; class Alphaproteobacteria; order Rhodobacterales; family Rhodobacteraceae; genus Fuscibacter. Next base: position 1,606 of record JACZKR010000195.1, read on the forward strand.
TCAGATGACCGGGGTTCAGCGTGACGCCAAAGACCTCGAACGGCAGCGCGCGGCGCATGGCGGCCCAGACTTCTCCCCCGGTCACGCCGGGGCGCATCAGCGCGCACCAGTCCGACATCGCCGCGACATAGGGCAGGACAAAGCTTTCCAGATAGTCGGCCGCCGCCGCCGGCAGGTCATGCGGTCCGCGCGCCAGCCAGCCTGCCCGGCAGATGTTTGCCCCCCAGTGACAGATGTTGAAGCTGATCGGATGGCCCGCCCGCAACACCTCACCCGTCGGCCCCGACAGCCCCTGATCGGCGCGGGTGCCGGTGGCAAAGGTGGCGTGGCACCCCAGCGGCAGCCCGCCGACACGCGCGGCTTCAAAGGCTTCGAAGTCTCGCATCCCCTCGCGCAGGGCAAAGGCCATGCGGCGCAGCGCCTTGGCCGCCATATGGTTGGCGAATTCCAGCCGCGCGACCTCGGCCGCATCGACACGGGCGCGCAGGCCATGTCCGGGGTGCATCAGCAGGGGGGTGGCATTTTCCACCCGCCCGGCCCGGTCGCGCAGCGGATCAGCCAGAAAGGCCGGCAGATCAAGGGCCAGCGCCGGGTCTGAGCCATCGGCCAGTTCGTCCGCCGTGAACCATTTCCAGCCCGCCGCCCCCACACGGCTGCCCGCCGGCACCACCTCGGCCAGCCAGTCGGCCAGCCGCCGCCCGCCGCGCGGCTGCGAGGGAAGGGACAGGCTGGCGCAATGGCCGACCCGCACCAGACCTGCGGCAACAAGGGGCGAAACCTGCGTGTAGGGCAGGCATTCGTTTCCGGCCAGAAGCAGCGCATCGCCGGGTGTCACCACCAGCACCGCCTCTTCGAATCGCGGATCGAACCCGGTCAGCCAGTGCAAGTTCGCCGCATGTTCGCGGTCGCCATAGACGACCAGCACGTCGAACCCCGCCCTGGCCCCCGCCGCGCGGAAGGCCGCCAGCCGCGCCCGCATCTCGGCCAGTCCAAGGGGCGGCGGCAGGTCGGGCGTGCCGAAATCGGGCCAGTCGATGCGGATCAGCCGTGCCATGTTTTCCCCCCGCGGTCATGCCCCCGTGGCAGTCCCTTGCGCCAAGGCTAATCCACAAAGCGCCGCCACTGAACCGGCTTCTTGCGCGCCACCCCGGACCGCACTATATGACCCGCGAGAGGTTGGCGCGGGTGAGCGCCTCGCCAACCCGGTCAGGACCGGAAGGTAGCAGCCGTAACGAGCCCCGCTTGGGTCGTTGTCCAGCCTCTCACCCCATTCCGTTGCGATGATCCAACGCGGTGGACAAGCCGCGCGCGCGGCGTCTATCGTCGCTTCCGGCCGGTCGGCTGTTCCTCGGGGCGCTACGGTTTGGCAAGACCCGCAGCGGCCCGCCGCCCCGCAATCCGGAGGAGCCGATGCAGCAGTTCATGAACACCCGGGAAACCCTTGTCACCGAGGCGGTTGACGGGCTGATCCGCGCTTCGGGCGGGCGGTTGGCGCGGCTGGACGGGTATCCGCATATCCGCGTCGTGGTCAGGGCCGACTGGGACGGCGGCAAGGTGGCGCTGGTTTCGGGCGGCGGATCGGGCCACGAACCTAGCCACGCGGGCCTTGTCGGGCAGGGGATGCTGACGGCGGCGGTCTGCGGCGATGTCTTCGCCAGCCCCTCGGTCGACGCCGTTCTGGCGGGCATTCTGGCGGTGACAGGTCCGGCCGGATGCCTGCTGATCGTCAAGAACTACACCGGTGACCGGCTGAACTTCGGGCTGGCGGCGGAACGTGCGCGGGCGCTGGGGCGGAAGGTTGCCATGGTGATCGTCGATGACGACGTGGCGCTGCCCGACCTGCCGCAGGCGCGCGGCGTGGCGGGCACGCTTTTCGTTCACAAGATCGCCGGCGCGATGGCCGAGGCGGGGGCGGATCTTGAGGCCATCACGGCCGCGGCGGAGGCGGTGATCCGCGGGGCCGTCTCGATCGGGATGAGCCTTGATACCTGCACGGTTCCGGGCAGCCCGAAGGAAGACCGGATCGGCCGCGGCCGGGCGGAACTGGGCCTTGGCATCCATGGCGAGGCCGGGGTGGAACAGGTCGATTTCACCGGCGCGCGGCTTGCCATGGGCATGGTTGCCGAACGGCTGTTGCCGCATGTGGCCGAGGCCGATCAGGTGGCGCTACTGAACAATCTGGGCTCCACCACTCCGCTTGAGATGAGCGTTCTGGCCGAGGAACTGGCCCGCTCGCCCTTGGGCGCGCGTGTGAAATGGATCATCGGGCCGGCGGCGCTGATGACCTCGCTCGACATGCACGGATTTTCGGTGTCGCTGCTGCCGGCAACGCCCGAGCGGATTGCGGCGCTGGCCGCGCCGGTGGCACCGGCGGTCTGGCCGGGTCTTGCGGCCTTTGGCGCGGTGGCGGTGCGGCCGCTGCCCGATGGTCTGGCGCCGGTTCTGCCGGCGCCTTCGGCCCATGCCGCCCGCCGGGCGCTGGTCGGGCAGTGTTGCCGGGTGCTGATCGCGGCCGAAGCCGACCTGAACGCGCTGGACGCAAAGTCGGGTGATGGCGACACCGGGTCTACCCTTGCCGGTGCCGCGCGGTCGCTGGCGGCGGCGCTGGACCGCCTGCCGCTGGCCGATGAGGCACAGCTTCTGCGCGCCATCGGCATGGAACTGTCGCAGACCATGGGCGGGTCGTCGGGGGTGCTGCTGGCGATCTTCTTTGCGGCGGCGGGGGATGCGGCGGCCGGCGGG
>JACZKR010000196.1 GCA_014859945.1 Paracoccaceae bacterium
CAAGGGGCACCGTTGCGGCGTGGCCGAGGTGATGGCCTCGGCCAAGGGGGCCGGCCCCTAATGCGCGTGGCCGTGGCCGTGGTCATGCTCCGGCGCATGGCCGCGCATTTCGGCCAGCGACCGGCGCAGGATCTGCACCGCCGAGGACAGGAACAGACCCGACATGATGGCCGCCACCAGAAGGTCGGGCCAGGGCGTGGCCGTCAGCCCCACCGCCAGCGCCGCCGCCATCACCGCGACATTGCCCACCGCATCATTGCGCGAACACAGCCAGACCGAGCGCACATTGGCATCGCCCTCGCGCCAGCGCATCAGGATCACCACGCTGGCCAGATTGGCCAGAAGCGCCAGAAAGCCCACCGCGCCCATCACCTCGGCGCGCGGCAGTCCGGGGCCGAAGACCAGCCAGAGGGTGGAGCCGAAGACCCACAGCCCCATCGCCATGAGCGACAGGCCCTTGATCAGCGCCACCCGCGCCCGCAGGCCCGCTGCCCGCCCGATCGCCCACAGGCTGGCGCCATAGGTCACGGCGTCGGCCAGAAAATCCAGCGCATCGGCCCGCAGCGCCTGCGACCCGGCCAGCGCGCCGGCGGTGATCTCAACCCCGAACATCGCCGCGTTCAGCGCGATCACCGCCCAAAGCGCGCGGCGATAGCCCGCCGATGTTCCGTCAAAGCTGACACTGTGGCCGCAACTTGCCGACATTTCCGATCTCCGCATTCCGTTTCCGTCGAATCGGGCGTAACATCTACAGTGACTGTAGAGGCAAGGGGTCTTGCGGAACATGCGTGAGGTGACGATCGGCGAGGCGGCCCGCGACAGCGGCGTGAAGGTGACGACGATCCGCTTCTATGAAGCGCGCGGCCTGCTGCCCGCGCCACCCCGCAGCGACGGCGGCCAACGGCTTTACGGGGCGGATGACATCGCCCGGCTGCGCTTCATCCGCCATGCGCGCGAGCTGGGTTTCGACATGGAGGCCCTGCGCAGCCTGCTTGATCTTGCCGGCCACCCCACCGCCCCCTGCGCCGATGCCGACCGTCTGGCCGAGGCGCGTCTGGCCGATGTGCGCCGCCGCATCGCCGCCCTTCAGGGCCTGGAGGCCGAGCTTGAGCGGATGCTTGCCGTATGCCGCCACGGCGCCGCCGGAACCTGCGCCGTGCTGGAAAGCCTTGGGAATCATGACCATTGCAGCGGCCCGCATTTGCCGCTGAACTGACCGCGGACGACATCGGACGTCGCGGACAGGACAGGAATTCGCGTCAGCCTCTTGAATAACTGCGCCTGTCCCGGCTTGATGGCAGGACAGGAAGGGCGGTGCGATGCGATATTCCGGCTGGAAGGTTTTCACCGAGGGGTTGTTCGGCAACACGGGCTGGAAGCCCGCATGGCGTGACCCCGCGCCCAAGGCCGAATATGACGCCGTGATCATCGGCGGCGGCGGCCATGGCCTTTCGACCGCCTATTACCTTGCCAAGAACCACGGGCTGCGCAACATCGCGGTGCTGGAAAAGGGCTATCTTGGCGGCGGCAACGTGGGGCGCAACACCACCATCGTGCGCGCCAACTACTTCCTGCCCGGCAATCAGGAGTTCTATTCCCACTCGCTGAAGCTGTGGGAAGGGCTTGAGGCGGAACTGAACTACAACGTGATGCATTCGCAGCGCGGGCTGATCAACCTTTTCCACTCCGACGGCCAGCGCGATGCCTTTGCCCGTCGCGGCAATGCGATGATCAATCAGGGCGACGACGCGATCCTTCTGGACCGTGAGGGCGTGCGTGAACATCTGCCCTTCCTCGATTTCGACAACACCCGCTTTCCGGTCTATGGCGGGCTTCTGCACCCGCGCGGCGGCACCGCCCGGCATGATGCGGTGGCCTGGGGCTATGCCCGCGGTGCCGACCGGCTGGGGGTGGACCTGATCCAGAACTGCGAAGTCACCGGCATCGACATTGAAAACGGCGTGGTGAAGGGCGTGCAGACCACCCGCGGCGCGATCCGCGCGGCGAAGGTGGGCATCATTGTCGCCGGCCGCTCGGGTCAGGTGGCGGCGATGGCGGGCATGCGCCTGCCCATCGAAAGCCACATCCTGCAGGCCTTCGTGACCGAGGGGCTGAAGCCTTGCATCAACCATGTCGTCAGCTTCGGCATGGGCCATTTCTACATGAGCCAGTCCGACAAGGGCGGTCTGGTCTTTGGCGGCGATCTGGATTTCTACGCCAGCTACGCCGCGCGGGGGAACCTGCCGATGGTCGAGCATGTCATGGAAGCCGGCATGACGCTGATGCCGATGATCGGCCGCGCCAGGGTGCTGCGCAGCTGGGGCGGCATCATGGACATGACGCCCGACGGCAGCCCGATCATCGACAAGACCCATGTCGAGGGGCTTTATATCGACTGCGGCTGGAACTACGGCGGCTTCAAGGCCGTGCCGGCCAGTGGCTGGTGCATGGCGCATCTGATGGCCACCGACCAGCCGCATGAGGTTGCCCGCCGCTTCCGCCTAGACCGCTTCCGCACCGGCCACATCCTCGACGAGGAAGGCACCGGCAGCCAGCACAACCTGCATTGAGGACATGTGATGTCCCGCGCCACCTCAATGCCGCACCCACACCCCCATCCCCTCCCCACAAGGGGGAGGGGGGCCGCGATGCGTCCGGTCCCGGGCGCTTCCC
>JACZKR010000197.1 GCA_014859945.1 Paracoccaceae bacterium
TCGCCGGGCAGGCGCCGGGCGCGCGGGTTCACGCCTCGGGCCGGCCCTTCACCGACCCGTCGGGCGACCGGCTGCGCGACTGGACGGGGCTGGCGCCCGGGGATTTCTATGACAGGGCCCGCGTGGCCATCGTGCCGATGGCCTTCTGCTTTCCGGGCTATGACGCGAAGGGCGCCGACCTGCCGCCGCCGCCGCTTTGCGCGCAGACATGGCGGGCCGGCGTCATGGCGGCGCTGCCCGGGCTGCGGCTGCGGCTTCTGGTCGGCGGGGCCGCGATCCGCTGGCATCTGGGGCTGGGCAATGTGACGGCGGCGGTGGCCGACTGGCGTACCCATGCGGCGGGGGGCATCTTTCCCTTGCCGCATCCGTCGTGGCGGAATACCGCTTGGATCAAGCGCAACCCGTGGTTCGCGGCCGAGCTTCTGCCGGCCCTGCGCGCCGCCGTGAACAAGGTGATGGCCGATGCAGACCCCGCTTGATGCCGCCCATGCCGCGATGCTGACCGGGGGAGAGGCCGCCGCGCTGGCCTTCTACCGCCAGCTTGCCGATGCGACGCTGTTCCTGCTGCTGGAGCGCGAGGCCGAGGGCGAACGCATCCAGCCCCGCGTCTTCGATCTGGAAGACGGGCCGGTGCTGCTGGCCTTCGATGCCGAGGAACGGCTGGCCGGCATGGGGGACGACCCCTTGCCCTATGCCGCGCTGCCCGGCCGGATCATCGCGCAGCATCTGGCGGGGCAGGGGGTGTCCCTCGGGCTGAACCTGGGCACCGGGGCACCCAGCGAGGTGATGCTGCCGCCCGACGCCATGAGCTTCATCGCCGAACGTCTGGGCGCCGGCCCGGAAGAAACCGAGGCGCGGGTTGAGGCCTTCGTGCCGCCGCAGGGCCTGCCCGCCGCGCTTGACGATGCGCTGCGGTTTACCCTGGCCGGGGCCGCCGGGCTGGCCGAGGCCGCGATTCTGGCCGGCGTGCGCTATGAGGGCGGGCGGCGCGGCCATGTGCTTGCAGTGATCGGCGCCCGGCCCGAGGCCGAAGAGCCGCTGGCCCGCGCCATGGCCGAGGCGATCGCGTTTTCAGGGGTGGATGCGGCGGAACTCGACGTGACCTTCCTTGCCGCCGACGCGCCCGCCCTGCCGGCGCTGGTCCGCGCCGGTCTGGTCTTCGAGGTGCCCTT
>JACZKR010000198.1 GCA_014859945.1 Paracoccaceae bacterium
TGCCCCGCCCCCCTGGCGGGCGAGCAGCGCCCGCTAGGGGGGCGGGCGGGCGCTGGCCGGGCCTTTGGAGCCCGGCCGGTTCAGGTTGCCGATGATGTGCGGTGGCTCAGGCAATGGCCTTCGCCATGGTTGGCGGCGGTGGTGCGTGTGAACACGCACCCTACGGGGCGCCTTGTGCCGGATTCGCGGGCGGCGGACGATCACGAAAACCGCGTCCGTTCTGCCGGAAAAGTTATGTGTATCAGCGAACAAGCCCTGTTCGGCCCGTCGGATTGCTGCCGATGCTGCGCTGCGGCAGGGTGCCGGCGTTCAACCCCGGCCTGACCGGCCCCGACCGGAGTATTCCATGATCCGCCTTGCGCCCCTTGCCCTTGTGGCCGCCACCCTTGCCGCCCCGGCCTTTGCCGAAGCCGAGAACTATGTGCTGGACCCCAGCCACAGCCAGATCGTCTTCAGCTACAACCACCTCGGCTATTCGACGAGCTACGGCATGTTCGGCGGCATCGAGGGGCAGATCGCCTTCGATCAGGCCAATCCGGCCGCTTCCTCGGTTCAGGTCTCTTTCCCCGTGACCACCATGCTGACCGGCTGGCAGGCGCGGTTTGACCATTTCATGTCGCCCGATTTCTTCGGCGCGACCGAGGACAAGACGGTTTCCTTCAAGTCCACCGCCATCGAGGTGACGGGCGAGAAGACCGCGAAGATCACCGGCGACCTGACGCTGAACGGCGTCACCAAATCCGTCACGCTGGACGCCGCGCTGACCCAGGCCGGTGAGCATCCGATGGAGAAGAAGCCCTGGGCCGGCTTCACCGGCACCACCACGCTGCTGCGGTCGGACTACAACCTGGGCATGTTCGCGCCCTATGTCTCGGACGAGCTTCAGGTGATGATCTCGGTTGAGGCGATGAAAGCCGACTGAGCGGTTTTCCTGGCGATAGAGGGCCGCCGGAGCAATCCGGCGGCCTTTGCATGCGGCGATGCCCGGTTGGTGGCGCGTTGGCCCCAGGCGCCATGGCGAAGGCCATCGCCTTCGCCACCGCGCACCATCGGCAACTGCACCGGACGGGCCTCAAAGGCCCGGCCAGCGCCCGACCCGCCAATGGCGGGCGCTTCTCGCCCGCCGGGGCAGGCACTGGCCTCTGGCATTGTGTGCCGCTCCGTCTCGGGTTGATCCGTCACACGCGGGCGGGGGCGAGGCAGTGCCTCGCCTGTTCCCGCCCGGAACAGGTTGCGCCGTTTGTGGCCTGCGTAGGGTGCGTGTTCACACGCACCATCCACCCCGCTTCCATGGCGAGGGCCATAGCCTTCGCCACTTCCCGACGTGACAAGCCGTACCGGTCGGGCCTCAAGGGCCCGGCCAGCGCGCCCCGCCCAAGGCGGGCGCTTCTCGCCCGCCGGGGCAGGCGCTGGCCTCTGGTATCTTGTGCCGCACCGTCTCGGGTTGACCCGTCACACGCGGGCGGGGGCGAGGCGGTGCCTCGCCTTTTCCCGCCCGGACGCCGTAGGGTGCGTGGTCCCCACGCACTACCCCCGAACCGCGCCTAAAGCCGCCCGACATCCACCGCGATCAGGCCCAGTTCGCGCGCGGCGGCCAGGGACAGGCGCGGGCTGTCGAGGCCCCGGGCGGCCTGGAACCGCCGGACGGCCTCGGCGGTGGCCGGGTTCCATGCGCCGGTCACCGCCTCGGCATAAAGCCCGCGGGCCTTCAGCGCGCGCTGCAGGCTTGCCACGAAAGCCACCGTCACATCGGCGGGGCAGGGGGCGCGGAACCACACCTCCTGCCGGTCGCGGACCATCCGCTGCGAGGTCACGGTGCGGAAGGTGGCGGGCGCGACGACGCGCCCCTGATCGTCGCGGACCTCATCGGTGACATGCAGCTGCTCGGTCACCGTCTCGATCACGGCGGGCGTCACGTCCTTGTCCCAGCAGGCGCCCTCGGGGCCCTTGGGCGGGCCTTCGCCCTTCAGCCGCACCTGCTCGATCTGCAAGTCCGCCTGCGCCGGCCCGGTCACCGGGGCCGTCGTGCAGCCCGTCAGGGCCGCCGCCGCAAGCCAGAGGCCCAGCGTAAGGGGTTTTGCCATGTCTGCCCGGCCCGTTTCCGCCCGGCTTCGGCCGGGTTCACCGCCGCAGCATAACGGCAAGCGCCGGGTCAGGGAAGCCCGGCCCCAAAGCCCGCGCCCGCACCCCGCGCCCTCTGGCCAAATCCGGCGCAACATCTTATGTCGGGGCCGATACGTCTCGTGAAGGGCTGGGAAATGGCGAAGATCACCTATGTGGAGTTTGGCGGCAAAGAGCATGTCGTTGACGTGGCGCCGGGGCTGACCGTCATGGAAGGCGCGCGCGACAACGGCATTCCGGGGATCGAGGCCGATTGCGGCGGCGCCTGCGCCTGTTCCACCTGCCATGTCTATGTCGCCGCCGACTGGGTGGAAAAGCTGCCGAAGAAGGAAGCAATGGAAGAGGATATGCTGGATTTCGCCTGGAATCCCGATCCCGTCCGTTCACGCCTGACCTGCCAGATCAAGGTGACGCCGGCGCTGGACGGCCTGCGCGTCGAAATGCCGGAAAAGCAGATCTGATCCGCGCCGCCGCCCTTCTGGCGCTTTGGGCGCTGCCCGCCGCCGCCCAGGGCGACCTGCCGCAGCGCGTCATCACCGAAGGCCCCGGGCCGGTGGTCGAGGATTACACCGACTGGCCGATCCGGGCCGAACTGGCCCAGCCCACCACCCGCTATGACCATGACGTGCTGGGCGGCCTGCCGCGCTGGGGCGAACTGAGCATCGTGGCGCTGGCCTGCAGCGCCTGCCGCAACGGCTTTACCGGCAGCGCGGTGCGCCTGCCCGATGAGATGGTCTTCGAAGACGTGGCGCCGCGCCTGTGGGAGGTGGACGGCGAAGGCCCGCCCGAGGTGGTGGTGGTCGAAAGCCACCGCGACCACGGATCGCGGCTGGCGGTCTGGGCCTGGCGCGACGGGCTGGTGCGGATTGCCGCCGGCGACTGGATCGGCCAGCCGCAGCGCTGGCTGGCCCCGGTGGCCCATGGCGATTTCGACGGTGACGGGCGGATCGAACTGGCCTGGGTCGACCGCCCGCATGTGCTGGGCGATCTGGTCTTCGCCCGGCTTGACGGCGAGAAGTTGACCGAATTCGCCCGCCTGCCGGGCCTGACCAACCACCGCATCGGCGACCGCGTGATCCTGTCGGGCAGCCGCGATTGCGGGCAGGGGCCGGAACTGCTGCTGGCCTCAAAGGACTGGCGCGACCTGATGGCGGTGCGGCTGACGGCGGACGGGCCGATGGCCCGGCGTCTGGGCGCGTGGTCGGAACCGGCGCTGGCGGCGGCGCTGGACTGCCGCTAGGGGCGGCCTAGTTCACCTTGCGCGGCGGGATGAAGGGCAGGGGCGCCACGGGGATGCCGTCTTCCAACAGCTTGCGCGCCTCATCCGGCCGCGTCTCGCCATAGATCGACCGGGTCGGCGCGTCGCCGTCATGGATTGCCCGCGCCTCGGCGGCAAAGTTCATGCCGACATATTCCGAATTTTCCTCGATCTGCCGGCGCATCTCGGCCAGCGCGGCCTCGATGTCGCTGTCGGGCTGGTCCAGCTTCGGCCGGGCCTCGGGTGCCGTGGCCTGCGCGACGGCCGGCGCCATCAGGGTCTTTTCCACCTTGGCCGCACCGCAGACCGGACAACTGACATGCCCGGCCGCCTGCAAGGCATCGAAAGCGCCCGACGACTGGAACCAGCTGTCGAACCCATGGCCTTCGCTGCATTTCAGACTGTAGCGGATCATGTCCTTCCCATCCTGCCCCGGACCGGCCCGGGACGAAGATCAAGCATCTGCCTCGGCAGAGGGTTGGTCAAGCAGATCGGGCAGCGCCATCAACAGGCCGCGCAATTCCGGCTCGGCCACCTTGCGGGCTGCCTTTTCGTGGTCGAACCACTTGCGGCGGCGCATCCGGCGTTCGGGATATTTGTCCTTCAGCCCGCCCACCCGCAGCGCAAAGACCTGCACCCGGCAGCGCACCGCATCGCCCGGCTTCAGCACCTTGTCATAGCTGAAGGCGCCCAGACCGTCCTCTTCCGGGGTGCCCTGAACGCCCGCTTCCTCCCATGCCTCACGCCCGGCGGCGGCGGCGGCGGACAGCCCCTGCATCGGCCAGCCCTTGGGGATGACCCAGCGCCCAGTGTCGCGGCTGGTGATGAGCAGCACTTCGACCCTGCCGCGGTGCATCCGCCAGCAGATCGCCCCGTATTGCACAGGACAGTCCCCCCCGGAGCCCGGGGCGGTGGCAAGGTCCTTCGGCATGGTCACGCCTGTCATTTCTGGGGGGCCGGGTCTGACGCCCGGTCCGACTCCTCATCCCCATTTTCGGAGTTTCTCCCTCAGGTTCAAGGCCCCCGGGCGTATTTTCGCCCATCTGTCGCGCATTTGCCCCCCTTGAGTGCCGGCGCCGGCCCGCTACCTTTGCGCCATGCAGCCTCTTGGCCCTCTGATGATCGCGTCCGGCATCTATCGCCACTCGTCCTATGGCGGGGCGCATCCCCTGCGCATTCCGCGGGTCTCGACCGTGCTGGATCTGGCCGGTGCGCTTGGCTGGCTGCCGCCCGCGCGCTACCGGCAAAGTCCGCGGGCGCGCGCGGCGGCGCTGACCGCCTGGCACACGCCGGATTACATCGCAGCCCTTCAGGCGGCCGAGGAAAGCGGTGAGGTCAGCGCGGCGGTCCGCGCCCGCCATCACCTTGGCACCCTGTCGAACCCGGTCTTTCCGCAGATGTTTTCACGCCCCGCCACGGGGGCGGGCGGCACGCTCTTGGCGGCGGAACTGCTGGCCGGGGCGCCATCGGGGGCGGTGCATGTGCCCGGGGGCGGAACCCACCACGGCCTGCCCGACCGCGCCAACGGCTTTTGCTACCTGAACGACCCGGTTCTGGGCATTCTGCGGCTGAAGGCGCTGGGGATGGCGCGCATCGTTTATGTCGATATCGACGCGCATCACTGCGACGGGGTCGAGGCGGCCTTTGCCGGCGATCCGGCGGTGCGGCTGATCTCGGTCCATGAAGAGGGGCGCTGGCCCAACACCGGCGCGCTTGAGGAGGACGCCGGCGGCAATGCCTTCAACCTGCCGGTGCCGCGCGGGCTGAACGATACGGAAATGCGGGCGGTGCTGGAGGGGCTGATCCTGCCGCGCGTTTCCGAATTCCGCCCCGATATCAGCGTCTTGCAGGCCGGAGCGGATGCTTTGCTTGAAGACCCGCTGTCCCGTCTTGCCTTGTCGAACAACGCCCATCTGGCGGTGCTGCGGGCGCTGCGGCCCTTTGCGCCGCGCTTTCTGCTTCTGGGCGGAGGTGGTTATAACCCGTGGAGCGTGGGCCGCGCCTGGACCGCGCTTTGGGGCGCGCTGTCGGGGCAGGTACTGCCCGACCGCCTGCCGCCCGCAGCCGAGGCCGTGCTGCGCGGCCTGTCGTGGAACGGCGGTGGCCGCCCCGCGCCCGATGCGGCGATGCTGACGACGCTGGTCGATGCCCCGCGCGAAGGCCCGGTGCGGGCGGAAATCCTGGACCGGCTGAAAAGGCTTTCCGCCCGATGATCCGCGCATTTCTGGCCCTTGACCTGCCGGGTGACATCCGCAGCGCGCTGGCGGTGCAGCAGTTCCTTCTGCCCCTGCCGCGCCGGATTGATCCGGCGCTCTTCCACCTGACGCTGGTCTTTCTGGGAGAGGTCACCGACCCCCAGCTGGAAGCCGCGCATGAGGAATTCCAGCGCCTGCGCGCCGAAGCCTTTTCCCTGCACCTGCAGGGACTTGGTCTGTTTGGCGGCAACCGCCCGCGGCTGGCCTATGCCGCCGTTGCGCCCTCTGATCCGCTGATGCGCCTGCAAGCCGCCGCCGACCGCGCCGCGCGCCGGGCGGGTCTGTTGCCCGAGGCGCGGCGCTTTACCCCCCATGTCTCGCTCGGCCGCTTCCCGCCGCCGCCCTTGGCCGAAGCGCTGCGGCTGGAACGCGCGGTGGCCGATGGCGCGAACTTTGCCGCCGGGCCGTTTCCGGTGCAGGACATGGTTCTATATCAGAGCCATCTCGGCAGCCACGGCCCGCGCTATGACGAACTCACCCGCTATCCGCTGAGCTGAAAAGTTCTTTCAGTCATTCAGCGGTGCTGGTACGTCCGTCCAAAGCCGCCAGAACCGCCGCGACCACCAGAACCTCATCCCCCTCGGGCGCAAGCAACCGCCGCGCCGCCGCCGCATCGTAGGTTCCGGCGCCGCGCGCCACCTGCGTTGCAGCCGCAGCGGCCACCACCGAGCCGAGCGCGTTGCCGGCGGTGTTCCATCCGCCATAGGCCGCGAGCCGGGTCAGGATGCCGCGCTCACGTAGCGCGTCGATCAGCAGCGGATCGCCGCCATTGGAGTAGCGCAGGTCGGCCAGCGCCACGTCGCGTCCACCCTTGAGCAGCCGCAGCGCAAGCTCCGCCGTCCGCGCGGCGTCGTTGCGGTCGTCGCCGTCGAACTGGGGGATATGGCCGCACAGATCGCGCCGCCTGCTGTCGGGCGCATGGACCAACAGCGCCATCGCCCCCGCGTCATCGACAAGCTCCGCGCCGGCCGCGCGCACCTGCCGGTCGATGGCGACGCGCAGCGGACCGTTCTCGAAATTGGGGATGCGCTCGAGCCCGGCCGGGTCGGCGCACTCGACCCTGAACCGCGCGGTGCCGTCCAGGATCAGCGCCAGTTGCCGCGCGACCAGTACGGCGCCGACTTCGTCGGCTCCCGGGTACATGAGCACTTGGCCCGGTATCGGTAGAATCCGGCTCCACTGGGTGAGCCAGAGCTGCTCCATCGTGCCTGCCGCGAATTCGGCCGTGTCGTCGGCGGTGATCAGCAGCGGATCGATCGCGCCATCGGCGGCGAGCGACAGGGCGTGGAGGTTGATCTGGTGGTTGCGCAGCCGGCGGCGCTCGAAGTCGAGCCGGATATCCCGGGGGATACCGGCCTCGAGCGCTGCCAAATCGGCCCCCGTCTGGCCGGCAAAGGCGCGATGGTGCACGGCGCCCAGTCTGTGCAGCTCGCGCCCATGCGTCGCCCAGTAGTCGGGCTCTTCCTGCGGGTTGTAGGAATCGGAGGCGCGCATCACCAGCGTCACGGCGGCAACCGGCAGCGCAGGGTGCCGTTCGCTGATTGCGCGCAGCGCTTCGAGCCGCCGG
>JACZKR010000199.1 GCA_014859945.1 Paracoccaceae bacterium
GGGGATGACAGCGGCGCCTTGGCGCGGGTGGGATGGGCGGCCCGGCGGCTGACGGGCGGGCCGGGACCGCAGGCCGATCTTGCTGCCTTTCTCGACCGCCGCGATCCCGAAGCGGTCGCTGCGGATGCCGAGCCTTTCGCCGACCGTGTCGGTGCGTGGCTGAATCTGATGGCCGCCGCACAGGGCCTGCACCCGGTCACCCGCGCCTGCATGGGGTTCCACCTGTGGAGCCTTGCCGGAATGGGTCAGCAGGGCGACCGGATGGAAGCGGCGGTCACAGCCGCCCGGATCGCCGCCACCGAAGCGAAGGGGCTGGTCTTCGCGCCTTTGGCCATGGGCGGCGCATCCGCGCTGCGGGCCGGCGGCAAGCCGGATGAGCGTCTGCTGCGCTGGCTGGACGGTATGGAAACGGCCTGCCAGACGGCGATGCGCCAACTTGATGATGTCGAGGCGTGGGGCGCGCGGGCTGCGGCCGCCATGGCCGGCCTGTCCGGGCGCACCCCGCCGGCGCTGCGCAAGGCGCTGGCGGACTGGCCGCTAATCTCTGCCCCCATGGCCGAGGCGCTGAGCGGTGCCAGCCGTGCCGCCGTTCAGCGCAATCTGGCGTGGATGGAGGAACGGGGCCTGATCCGAGAGGTGACCGGGCAGGGACGCTTCCGCATGTGGCGCATCGCGATCTGATCCGCCGGCAGCCTGTGGCCGGCGCCGCTCAGGCCGGGGCCATGCCAGAACGGATGGCCTCGGCTGTGCGCAGGTAGTGGTCACGCAGCAAGGCTTCGGCCCGGGGCGTATCGCGGGCAAGGACGGCATCGGCAATCGCGCCATGTTCGGCGTCGATGTCGCGCTTCTGCGGCCCGGCAGACAGCAGGGCGGGAATGCGGTATCGCTCTGTCGCCGCATAAAGCCGCTCAAAGAAATCCAGCAGCCAGTCCGATCCGCAGGCCGCCAGCAACGCGCGGTGGAAGGTGTGGTGACGCAGCTTCAGTTCATCCACATCGCCGCCCTGCCGCCGGGTCTGCAGCCGCAGCGCATAAAGCGCGGCAACCACCGAAGCCTCCCAGGCGTCATCGCCCTTCGCCATCGACTGGCGCAGCGCCTCGGTCTCGATCAGAAGGCGGGCCTGCAGCGCATCCTCGAACTCGGCCAGAGATTGGGCGGACACACGAAAGCCGCGCAGGGACTCGGCAGTGACAAGGCGCTCGGCCTGCAGCCGGTTCAGCGCCTCGCGCAGGGGCGAAAAACCCATGCCGTAGCGTTCGCTCAGGTCGGCAAGCCGCAGCGGGCTTTCCGGTGCAAAGCAGCCTTCGACGATGTCTTTCCGCAGGGAAACATAGGCTTTTTCGGCCAGGGTCATGATCGCGTCCTTGTCTGGCCGCAGCTTATCCAGCGCCGCTTCAACCTGCAATTCTATAATTTTCGAAGATTATTATTGTCATCGAAAATACTGACTGGCATAGTCCCCCCATCACCCCCGTCGAAAGAAGGAGTCGCCCCATGGCCAATGGACGCGAGAACCACCGCGAAGACGTCATCGGCCGCGCCAATGTCGAAGATACGCCCGAGCTTCTGGCCTATTATGACCAGCTAGAAGGCTTTCACGCCGGCGCGCTCTGGACCGTTGCCAACAAGATCGAACCCTGGGCGCCCAAAAGCCAGTCGGTTCCCGTGGTCTGGCGCTATAAGGATCTGCGCGATCATGTGATCCGCTCGGTCGATCTGGTCACGCCGGAAAAGGCGGGGCGGCGGGTGATCTACCTGAACAACCCCGGGCGGCAGGATGTGGCGGCGGCGGTCGGCTGGGTTTACGCGGGGCTTCAGGTGATGAACCCGGGCGAGGTCGCGGGCGCGCACCGCCATTCAGCCAGCGCGATCCGCTTCATCATGGAAGGCCGCGGCGCCTATACCGTGGTCGATGGCCACAAGATGACGCTGGGCGCGAACGATTTCGTGCTGACCCCCAACGGCACCTGGCATGAACATGGCGTCGCCGAAGACGGCGCGCTTTGCCTCTGGCAGGACGGGCTGGATATTCCCTTCGTCAACGCGATGGAGGCGAATTTCTATGAGGTTCACCCCGACCTCAATCAGGCCGTGGGCTATGCCGTGGACGACATGACCAAGACCTGGGGCAATCCGGGCCTGACGCCCTATGGCGAAAGCTGGAAAAAGGGCTACAGCCCGATGTTCAAATACGAATGGGCGCCGACCTATGAGTCGCTGGGCAAATACGCCGGTTGCACGGCGGGCAGCCCGTTCGACGGCGTGCTGATGGAATACGTCAATCCGGTTACCAACGGCCCGGTGATGCAGACGCTGGGCGCTTCGATGCAGATGCTGCGCCCGGGCGAGGCGACGAAGGCCCATCGCCATACCGGCAGCTATCTTTACCACGTCGCCAAGGGGCGCGGCCATTCCATCATCAACGGCAAGCGGTTCGACTGGCAGGAACGCGACATCTTCTGCGTGCCCTCCTGGGCCTGGCATGAACATGTCAACGCCTCGGATCGTGAGGATGCGTGCCTCTTCTGCCTCAGCGATCTGCCGGTGATGCGCGCCCTTGGCCTCTATCGTGAAGAGGCATTCGGCGAAAACGGCGGCCATCAGCCCCTGCTTTAAGGACGGATTATGAAACTTGTGACCTATCGCGCCTCGGTCGAGGCAGCGGCCCGGCTGGGCGTGCTTCATCAGGAACTTGTCGTCGATGTCGCCCGCCTGGGGGCTGATCATGGCGAAACCCTGCCCGATTCCATGCTGGGCCTGATCGACACGGGCCGCCCCGGCCTTGAAACCCTCCAGGCCTGCCTTGATCAGTCGAAGGGCCGCTTCCGGCCCGGCACGGCGACGGCACTGGCCAATGTGAAGCTTCTTGCGCCCATCCCGCGCCCGCGCAAGAACATCTTCGGCATCGGCCTGAACTATGTCGAACACGTCGCCGAAAGTGCGGCCTCGCTCGACACGTCCAAAGACCTGCCGAAACAGCCGGTGGTGTTTTCCAAGCCGCCGACCACTGTGATCGGCCCCGACGATGCGATTGAGCATGACAGCAGCATCACCCGGCAACTGGACTGGGAGGTCGAGCTTGCCGTGATCATCGGCACCACCGCCCGCCGCATCCGCCGGGATCAGGCACTGGCCCATGTCTTCGGCTATTCGGTGATGATCGACGTTTCAGCCCGCGACAACCGCCGCGCCGGGCAATGGATCTTCTCCAAGGGGATGGACAGCTATGCTCCCTTCGGTCCGGTGATCGTCACCGCCGATGAAATCCCCGATCCGCAGTGCCTTGACCTCTGGCTGACCGTCAACGGCGTCGAAAAGCAGCGTTCCAACACCCGCCACATGCTCTTCAAGGTCGATCACCTGATCGCCGACATTTCGTCGGGCATCACGCTGGAACCCGGTGACATCATCGCTTCGGGCACACCAGAAGGCGTCGGCGCGGGCCGGACGCCGCAGGAATGGCTGCATCCGGGCGATGTGGTAGTGGGCCACGTCGAAGGCATCGGCACGCTGAGGAACCCGGTGGTAAACTCCACCCCCGAAGCCTGAGCCCCCATCCTCTCTCTGAAAAATTTCCCACGGGGGTCCGGGGGTGTGAAACCCCCGGCGCTTTCAACCGAAAGGACCGCCTGCCATGTCCACCCCCTTCACCGCCGCTGTCGTGCAGATGGCCTCGCTTCCCGACGATCCGCTGGCCACCGCCGAAAAGGCTGCCGCCCGCCTGCGTGAGGCAGCGGCCCGCGGCGCAAAGCTCGCGGTTTTCCCCGAAGCGCTGATCGGCGGCTACCCCAAGGGCGCCAGTTTCGGCGCCCCGATCGGGATGCGCAAACCCGAAGGCCGCGCGGCCTTCGCGCGTTATCACGCCGCCGCTATCGACCTTGACGGACCCGAAGTTGCCCTGCTGGCCGAAGCGACGGCCGAGACCGGCATCTTCGCCGTTGTGGGCGTGATCGAACGCGATGGCGCCACGCTTTATTGCACGGTGCTTTACTTCGACGGCGAGAAGGGCCTTGTCGGCAAGCACCGCAAGCTGATGCCCACGGCGGGCGAACGGCTGATCTGGGGTTTCGGCGACGGCTCTACCATGCCCGCTTTCAAGACTGCTCTCGGCACCATCGGCGCGGTGATCTGCTGGGAAAACTACATGCCGGCGCTGCGGATGCACATGTATCATCAGGGCGTCAGCCTCTATTGCGCCCCCACCGCCGATGACCGCGACACCTGGCTGCCTACCATGCAGCACATAGCACTGGAGGGCCGCACCTTCGTTCTGACCGCCTGCCAGCACATCACCCGCGCCGCCTACGGCCCCGACCATGAAAGCGCGCTGGGCGATGAACCTGACCGCGTGATGATGCGCGGCGGGTCGGCGATCATCTCGCCCTTGGGCCGGGTTCTGGCCGGGCCGGATTTCAGCGGCGAAACAATCCTTTATGCTGAGATCGACCCCGATGAGGTCATGCGCGCCAAGTTCGATTTCGACGTGACCGGCCATTACGCCCGGCCCGATGTCTTTGAGATCCGTGTGGACACGCGCCCCAAATCCGCGGTGCGAGAGGTCTGATGCGCTACGATCTGGATCAGGTTCCCCAGCCCATCGCCTACAAGCTTCTGGCCGCAACGGTCATTCCAAGGCCCATCGCCTGGGTGGTGACGCAGGGGAAGGATGGCCTCAACGCCGCGCCCTATTCCTTCTTCAACGTCATGGGCTCGGCGCCGCCCACCATCGCGCTGGGTCTGATGGCGGCCCCGGACCGGGGCTTCAAGGACACCGCGCTGAACATCCTGGAAACCGGCGAGTTCGTGGTGAATCTGGTGCCCGAACGGCTGGTGCAGGCGATGAACCTGACCGCCGCCGATGCGCCGCGCGGGGTGGATGAGCTGCAGCTGGCCGGATTGGCCACGCTGCCCTCAACCCACGTTACCCCGCCGCGCATTGCCGAAAGTCCGGTCGCCTTCGAATGCCGCGTGCTGTCCTCGGTGGTGACCGGGCCTTGTCAGACGGTGGTGATCGGGCGGGTGCTGTCGGTCCATATCGAGGACCGCTATCTGCTGAATGCCGACCGCGCCCATATCGACACCGACGCGCTGGACCTTGTCGCGCGCAGCTTCGGCTCGGAATACATTCGCAGCCATGACCGGTTCGAGCTTGCCCGCCCCACCTGGGCCGGGCTGAACGCCGCAGGAAAGCCCTGATTTCCCGATAGATAATCGAAAGTCGTACGATTTTCGAAAATTATGTTGACAGGGTTAAGTGCCGCGCTGAAACTTAACTCACAAGTAAAGAAATTCGCGAAACTGCGAATCGTCAACATGGGATTTCGAAATGCTTCAGGAGCGGGTCGAAGGAAAATGGCTAGCCGCGTTCCGGCGGGTGCTGGCCTTGAACGGGATCGGCAAGGGCACGCCCATCGCCATCCTGTCGGAAACGCAATCCCGGCCGGTGCTGGTGCATCTGTGTGAACTGGCAGCCTATGACCTTGGCGCCGACTTCTGCATGATCCAGATGCCGACGCCGGCCCAGACGGCGCCGGTTCCGGTGAAATCCACCGGCACAAGCTGGGCCATCCAGGGCAACCGCGCGGTGATCGAGGCGCTGAAGCGCGTCGATGTGATCGTGGACTGCACCGTGGAAGGCCTGATCCACGCCCCCGAATGGCCCGAGATCGAAGAGGCCGGGCGCACGCGCCTTCTGGTCATCACCAACGAACACCCCGAGATTCTGGAACGGACCGAGCCCAAGGCCGAACACGGGCCGAAGGTGCAGCTGGGCATCCAGATGCTGCGCGAAGCCTCGGAAATGCGGGTCACCTCGGCCCTTGGCACCGACCTGACGGTCAACCTGCGCGGCGCCCCTTGCGGCGGCACGGCCGGCTTTGGCACCACGCCCGGCTCGGTCGCGCATTGGCCGGGTGGATTGTGCCTGGCCTTCCCGGGTCAGAACGCGGTCAACGGCCGCATCGTGATGGGGGTCGGTGACATGAACCTGACCTTCAAGACCTATCTGACCAGCCAGATCGACTTCACCATCGAGAACGACTTCGTCACCGCCATCAAGGGCGACGGCATCGATGCGCTCCACTTCCGCGAATACATGGAAGCCTGGGACGACCGGAACGCCTACGGCTTCAGCCATGTCGGTTGGGGCATGCACCCCGGCGCCCGCTGGGTTTCGGCTGCCATGTACGACAAGCGCGACATGCAGGCGGTCGAGTTCCGGGCGCTTGCCGGTTCGTTCCTGTGGTCGACCGGCGCCAACCAGTATGCCGGGCGCTACACGCTCGGCCATTTCGACCTTCCCATGCGCAACTGCACCATCGCCCTCGACGGGCGCGTCGTCGTGCGTGACGGCGTCCTGCAAGGAGACCTCGCCCTATGAACGTCCAGACCCCCTCTGCCACCGTCATGCCGATGAGCAGCCCGGCCGACTATTACGACATGACCCGCGTCCGCCCCGAGGTCGCCGCCGCCATGGCGAAGATCAACGAATTGGGTCCGCTTTTCGCCGCGCGCGCCAAGGCGGTGGATGACGAGGCGTCCTTCCCGACGGCGAACTACAAGGATCTGGCCGATGCGGGCTTCCTCGGCCTGTCGATCCCGCAGGAATTCGGCGGCTGGGGCTTTTCGATGGGCGAATACGCCATGGTCGGGGCCGAGATCGCCAAGTACTGCGGCGCGACCGCGCTGACCTTCAACATGCACAATTCGTCCATGGCCTGGTCGCGCTTCATGTTCGACATGCCGAACCTGACCGCCGAGGAGAAGGCCGAGTTCGCCCCCCTGCGCGCGCGCCAGTTCACCCGGGCGATGAAGGAACGCGCGATCTACTCGCAGCCGATTTCGGAAGGCGGGCAGAACTGGACCTCGAAACCGAACCAGACCCAGTGCCGCGCCACCGAAGGCGGCTGGAAGATCAACGGGTTCAAGAAGTTCGCCAGCCTTGCGGGCTATTGCGACTATTACACCATCGTCTGCACCGAGGTCTTCGAAGGTATCGAGCCGCGGCATGAGGACACCATGCTGTTCGTCGTCCACAAGGACGCGCCGGGCCTGACCGTCAAGGGCGACTGGGACCCTCTGGGCATGCGGGGCACCAACAGCCGCGACCTGATCCTGAAGGATGTCTTCGTCACGGCCGATGACCTGCTGATGCCGCGCGGCATCTTCGGCAAGACGCTGCCCAACTGGCCGCACATGATGGCCACCCTGTCGCCCACCTACATGGGGGTTGCCCAGGGCGCCTATGATTTCACCATTGCCTATCTGAAGGGCAAGGTTCCGGGCCAGCCGCCGATCGACCGGCGCATGTATGCGACCAAGCGCGTGGCGATTTCAAAGATGTATGCCCGCCTTGCCAACATGCGGGCGCTGTGGTGGCAGGCTTTCTCGGAAGCCAAGGGCATGCCGTCCAAGGCCGAAGTGATGCGGATGTATGCCGCGCAGTACAACGTGATGGAGGGCGTGCAGGAAATCACCGCGCTGGCCATCCGCACCTGTGGCGGCCAGTCGATGCTGAAATCCCTGCCGCTGGAGCGGATGTACCGCGACAGCCGCTGCGGTGCGCTGATGCTGCCCTACACCTCTGAAATCATGGAGGACTATATCGGCCTTCTCTCGCTTTATGAGATGGACGAACTGGACAGCGCGCCGGGCGACGAAGGCGGGGCGCGCAGCTCGCTCTGGCGCGGCGATGCCGGCAGCCTGCGGGGCCTGCGCTGATGGGCCGCGACGTCGTTCAGGTTCAGGGCCATCTGCCCCATGCGCCGGACGACGTCTGGCAGACCTTGCGCGATTTCTGCGGTGTCTGGCATCCGTGGATCGCGACCATGCGGGAAGAACGCGGCCCGGGCGGCGCCCGCATCCGCGCCTTCACCGTGACGGGAGAGGACACGCTTTACCGCGAGCAGCAGACCTATCTTTCCGACAGCGACCGGGTGCTGGGATACACCCATCTTCAGGGGATCAGGGAATGTGAGGCCTATGACGCCCGCGTCACCGTGACCCCTGCCGAAACCGGCGGTTGCCACGTCGGCTGGACGGCCCGGGTCAAGGCGCCTGCCGGCAGGCTGCGTCAGATCTGCGACGGCACGCGCGCGGTGTTCGAGGCGGGCATCGCAGCCCTGGCACAGCTTCCGGCGCGGGCGCCGGAGCCGAGGGCGGCCCTGCCGGCGCCTGTGGCGGTCGAGACGCTGATCTTTGACGACCTTCCGCGTCTGGCGCTGAGCGTGACACCAGAGCGCGGCGACGACCGGCTGTGCCTGTTCCTGCACGGCATCGGCGGCGCGCGGACGAACTGGCTGGATCAGTTGCAGGCCGTGGGCGGCACGATCCGCGCCGCCGCGCTGGACCTGCGCGGCTATGGCGACAGCAGCCTGGGCGCCCGGCAATCAACGGTCGATGACTATTGCGCGGACATCCTGCGGGTGGCCGCGCGGCTGGGCGCGCGGCGGCTGGTGCTGGTGGGCCTGTCCTACGGGTCGTGGATCGCCACGTCCTTTGCCATGCATCACCCCGAGATGCTGGATGCCCTTGTCCTGTCGGGCGGCTGCACCGGCATGTCCGAAGCCGGCCCCGATGAACGCGAGGCCTTCCGTCTTAGCCGCGAGGTGCCGCTGAACGCCGGTCAGGTGCCGGCCGATTTCGCTCCCGCAGTGGTCAAGGTGCTGGCCAGCCCCGGCGCTGGCGAAGCGGTCCGCCAACGGCTTTATGACAGCATGGCGGCAATTCCCGCCGCGACCTACCGCGATGCGCTGAACTGCTTCACCAATCCGCTTGAGCGCTTTGACTTTTCCCGCCTGACCATGCCGGTCCTGCTGATGACGGGTGAGCATGACCGGCTGGCCCCGCCGGCCGAAATCCGTGGCGTTGCCGGGCGCATCTGGGACGCCGCGCCGCGCCCCGATGTCCGGTTTGAGGTGATCGCGGGCGCGGGCCATGTCTGCAACATCGAAGCGCCCGAAACCTTCTCACGCCACCTTCTGGACCTGATCGGCCGCCTGCCATGACCAAACTGCCCCGCCGCGAACAGAACCGCCTGAACCGTGAGCGCCAGATTCTGGACGCCGCGCTGAAGATCTTCGGTGCGACCGGCTATACCGGCGCCACGATGGATGCCGTCGCGGCCGAGGCCGGGGTGACGAAGCCCACGCTTTATTCCTACTTCCCGTCGAAAGAGTCGCTTTTCCAGGCGATGATGCTGGGCAAGCGCGACCTGATGCTGGATGTGTTCGAACATCCTTCCAAGGCGGGCATGGTCGCGGATCTTCTGGTTTTCGCCTGGGCCTATGCCGATACGGTCATGCGGCCAGAAATGCTGTCGCTGGCCCGTCTGATCATCGGCGAGGTGCAGCGTTTCCCGGAGATCGGCCGGGCCTATCAGGCCAGCGGTCCCGATCACCTTCTGCGGGGGATCATGCGCTATCTGGAAGGGCAGCGCCGTGCCGGGCGGCTGGCATTCGACGATGCCGAACTGGCCGCGCAGGACCTGTGGGGCCTGATCCTGTCGGCGCCGCGGACCCAGGCGCTTTACATGCCCGATGCCCTTCCCGACCGGGCCACGCTTGAACGCTATATCCTGAATGGTCTGCGGGTCTTTCTGAAGGCCTACTCGACCACGCCAGCGCCCGATCTTGAACAACTTGAAGCGCTTAAAGGCGCCCCTTCCCAACAGGTGAACCATGACGCTTGACGACTTCCTCGCCGACCCCGGCAGCCGATTTGCCACGGTCGCGATGACGGATACCAACGGCCTTCTGCGCGGTCAGATGGTTTCGGCCCGCAGCCTGAAGGGCGTGGCCAAGGCCGGCATGGGCATGGCCCCGGCGCAGCTGGCGCTGGACCCGACCGACGTGCATCTGAACCTGCCGGGCGTGAATGACGACTCGGGCGACTTCCACGACGATCCGCTGGTCCTTGATCCGGCCAGCGTCCGCCGCCTGCCGTGGTCGAAGCCGGGTCATGACCTTCTGGTGCTGTCGAACTTTACCGGCCAGTCCGGGGAGCTTTGCCCGCGCTCGATCCTGTCAAAGGTTCTGGCCCGGGCGGCCGAGGCCGGGTTCTTCCCGAAATACGGGATGGAGCTGGAATACACCCTGTTCGATGAAACGCCGGAAAGCGCCAAGGCCAAGGGTTATCGCCATCTCAAGCCCGCGACGCTGCATGCCAGCCATGACCTGATCATCTATCAGGCGGTTCAGACCGAATGGTATGAGGCGCTGGCCGCGATCTGCGAGCCGCTGAAGATCGACCTTGCTAAGATGCACGAGGAAATCGGCGCGGGCTTCATGGAATGCTGCATCGGCGCGGGTGAGGGGCTGGAACCCGCTGACCAGCTGGTGCTGCTGAAGAACTTCCTGCGGGCGCTGGCCCTGCGACAGGGCAAATCGGTCACCTTCATGCCGCGCTGGAACGAAGAGGCCGACAGCCAATCGATCCACCTGCACATGAGCCTGAAGGACAAGGCCGGAACCCCGCTGTTCTGGGACGCCAGCCAGAAGAACGGGGTCAGCCAGCTGTTCCGCTGGTTCTTGGGCGGGCTGCAGGCCTACATCGGCGACATGACCCTGGTCTTCCAGCCCACGGTCAACAGCTATCGCCGCTTTGCGCCGGGCACCTTCGCGCCGCCCGGGCTGACCTGGGGGTATGAGAACCGCACCACCTGCTTCCGGCTTGTGGGCCATGATCCGGGGTCGCTGCGGGTGGAAAACCGCCTGCCGGGCGCCGATACCAACCCCTACCTGACCGCCGCTGCCACCCTTGCGGCCGGGATCGCCGGCATCCTTGGCAAGGTCGAACCCGAGCCCGAGGTCATCGGTTCGGGCTATGCGCAGGCCCCGTCGCGGGACTTTGCCCGCTCGATGCCCGAGGCGATCAGCCGGTTGCGCGGGTCGGCTTTCGCCCGCGACTGGCTGGGCGACCGCTTCGTCGACGGCTTCACCGCCACCCGCGAAAGCCAGCATGACGAATTCCGCCGCCGGGTTCCCGATGTGGAACTGCAGCGCTTCTTCGATCTGGGTTAGGCCATGGATCTGCGCGCCGCATTCCTTGAAGGCATGAGCCGGGCCGCAACCTTCGTCGCGGTCGCCACGACCGACGGTGAGGGCGGGCGTTTCGGTGTCACCGTCTCGTCGCTGACCTCGGTTTCGGCCGACGGCGATCACCCCTCGCTTCTGCTGTGTATCCACCATCTGTCGCCGGTGGGGGCCGCGATCCTGAAGAACCGGTATTTCTGTGCCAATCTTCTGGCCGAACCTCAGCAGGATGTGGCGAACCTCTTCGCGGGGCGCGGCGGTTCGGGCGACCACGCCGACCGTTTCACCCGCGCCGCATGGCAGCCGGGCGAACATGGTCAGCCCCTTCTGGCCGGCGCCACCGCCACTTTCGAATGCCGTCTGGCGACGGCGCTTCTGTGGGAGACCCATCACATCATTGTCGGCCGCGCCACCTCGGTGCGGCTGTCGGACAATTCCTCGGCGCTGCTCTACGGGCAGCGCGCCTACCGCAAGGCCATCCACCTGACGACTGACACCTGAAAGCTGACCCCGCGGCCACTCCGGCCGCGACAACCGCATTCCGGCACCAAGACCGGACTCTGCGCAACACGGAGGGACGCATGTCTGACACTACCGGAATCGGAACCAACAGGCTTCGACGCAATTCGCTGGGGCTTGTCGCCGTCACCTTCATGGTGATCTCGGCCGCCGCTCCGCTGACGGGGGTCGCTGGCGCCATGCCGCTGGCCTTCCTCCTGGGCAACGGCACGGGCGTGCCGCTGACCTTCATCCTTCTGACGCTGGTCATGCTGGCCTTCGCCGCCGGCTATGTCGCGATGAGCCGCCATGTGATCAATGCCGGCGCCTTCTACGCCTATGCCGCGCGCGGCCTTGGCGGCAACGCGGGCGGGGCCGTCGCCCTGATCGCGCTGGTGGCCTACAACGCCATGCAGTTCGGCCTGATCGGACTTCTGGGCGGGATATCCGCCGGGGTCTTCAGCCAGTTCGGTCTGACGCTGGACTGGTGGGTTTACAGCCTGATCGCCGTCGTTCTGGTCGGGATTCTGGGCTATCGTCAGGTCGATCTGTCGGCCAAGGTGATGGTGGTTCTGGTCGGCCTTGAATACCTGATCGTGCTGATCGTCGACTTCGCCATCCTCGGGTCGGGCGGGGCCGAAGGTTCGGGGCTTGCCGTCAACATCTTCGACGTCTCGGCCCTGACATCGGGTTCGCTGACGGCCGCGGTGCTGTTCTGCCTTGGCTCGTTCATCGGCATCGAGGCGACGACGATCTACGGTGAAGAGGCCCGTGACCCCGAGCGTACGATCCCGCGCGCGACTTATCTGTCGATCCTGATGATCGGCGTCTTCTTCGTCTTCACCACCTGGCTGATGATCGCCGGCACCGGTGCCGACAAGCTGATTGAAACCATCGGCGGCCTGCCCGACCCGACGATCCACTTCTTCGTTCTGGCCGAAACCTACACCAATCCGACCGTTTCGATGATTGCCGGTCTCTTGCTGGTCTCCAGCCTTTTCGCCGCACTTTCGGCCTTCCACAACTACATCGCCCGCTATTCCTATGTCGCGGGCCGCGACGGACTGCTGCCGGCGGCTTTCGGCCGGACCCATGACGCGCACCAAAGCCCGCATATCGGCTCGGTCGTGCAGACCATCGGCGCGCTGATCGTTCTGGCCGTCTTTGCCGGGCTGGGTCTGGACCCGATCCTGAACATGTTCACCTGGGTCAGCCAGGTCGGCACGCTGGGCGTGATCGGGATGATGGCCATCACCTCGCTGTCGGTGATCGTGTTCTTCACGAAGAAGGGCGGGGGTTCGGCGCTGTCAACCCTGATCCTGCCCACCATCGCAGGGCTGATCATGCTGGCGCTGTTCGTCTATATCTTCGTGAACTACGGCGATCTGACCGGCACCACCGGCGGCGGGCTGAGCGTGATCCTGCCTTCGCTGATCCCGGCGGGCGGTGTTCTTGGCCTTCTGCTGGCCCGGCGGCTGAATGCGGTGGACCCGGCGCGCTTTACCCGGATGGGAACCACGCTGCCCGACTGACCCTGGGGGAAACGACAAGGCCGGCCGGACGCAAGTCCGGCCGGCCTTGCCTTGTTCAGGCAAACCGCTTTAGCCGCCCTTCAGCGCCTGCAGCAGGAAGATCTCGGCATCCGGCGCGATGGTGGCGTGACGGTTCGGCATGACTTCACCGTTCACCACCACCGAAACGCCGCCCTTCAGAATCGGCTCCAGCCCCGGATGCAGGGCGACAAGCGCCTGCAAGGCTTCGGCGATGGTTGCAGCCTGCACCTCGACCACGCGGGCACCATCGGTGAACCGCGCAAGGCTGGACCACAGGTTGACCGCAACCATCCTGCCTCAGCCCTTCGTCTTCATCGCCGCAAGGATCTTGGGAGGCGTCATCGGCAGATGGCGCAGCCGGACGCCTGTTGCCGCGTGGATTGCATTGGCAATCGCCGGCAGGGGCGGGGTGATGCCGGTTTCGCCCACGCCGCGCACGCCATAGGGATGGCCGGGGTTCGGCACCTCGACAATCACCGTATCAATCGGCGGCAGGTCCGAGGCGACGGGAATCCGGTAGTCCAGGAAGACCGTGTTCTGCAACCGGCCGTCCTTGCCGTAGATGTATTCCTCGTTCAGCGCCCAGCCGATGCCCTGCGCCGCGCCGCCCTGATACTGGCCTTCCACATAAGCGGGGTGAATGGCCCGACCGGCATCCTGCACCACCAGATAGCGCAGAACCGTCGTGCGCCCCGTTTCGGGGTCCACCTCGACATCGACGACATGGGCACCGAAGCTGGCGCCAAAGCCATCCGGCACCGATTCATGGTGGCCCGAGATCGGGCCGCCGGTGCCGCCCATCTTGGAGGCGATCTCGGCGATGCTCATGGGCGGGAACTTGCCGGCGTTGGGCCCGGCCGGCTGCGCCGCGCCCTGCACCCATTCGACAGCCTCGGGTTCGATCCCCCATTCGGCGGCAGCGCGGTTGCACATCTCGCGGATGGCGGCCTCGGCGGCGATCACGGCGGCCTTGCCGCTGGCAAAAGTGGCGCGGCTGCCATGCGTCGGTTCGTTCACGCCAAGCGCGCCGGTTTCGACGATGTTCACCCGCACATCCTCATAGCGGATGCCCAGCGTCTCGGCCGTCATCAGCGCGATGGACGCGCGGCTGCCGCCGATGTCCGGCGTGCCGACCGAAACCGTCGCCGTGCCATCCTCGCCGATGGCCAGCGTGACCGAGGTTTCGCCGGCATGGTTGAACCAGAAGCCCGATGCGATGCCGCGCCCCTGATTAGGCCCCAGCGGCACCGCCAGATTGGGATGCGCGGCGGTGGCTTCCAGCGTCTCGATCAGCCCGATCGAGCCGAAGGTGGCGCCGTAGCTGGCGGTGTCCCCCTCACGCACGGCGTTCTTCAGCCGCACCGCCATGGGGTCCAGCCCCAGTTCACGGCACATCTCGTCAATCAGGCTTTCCACCGCAAAGGCGCCCATGGGCGAGCCGGGGGCACGGTAGGCCGCGCATTTCGGCCGGTTGGCCAGCACGTCATAGCCGATGTGCTGAAGCGCCGGGATGGCATAGGGCGCGAAGGCGCAGTACAGCCCCTCGGCCACCGGCGAGCCGGGGAAGGCGCCGCCCTGCATGCGGAACTCGGCCCGGCCGGCGGTGATCGTGCCGTCCTTCTTCATGCCGATCTTCACATCCATCGAGGCCGAGGCTGTCGGCCCCGTCGCCCGCAGCACCTCGGACCGGCTCATGACAATCTTGACCGGCCGGCCGCCTGCCTTGCGCGACAGCGCCAGCGACAGGGGCTCCATGAAGATCGTGGTCTTGCCGCCGAAGCCGCCGCCGATCTCGGAGGGGGTCACGCGCAGCTGTGCGGCCTCAAGCCCCAGAACGGCGCTGCACATCTTGCGGATATACCACTGACCCTGGGTGCAGACCCACATCTCGCCCTTGCCGTCCGCGCCAAGCTGGCCGACGCAGGCATGCGGCTCGATATAGCCCTGATGGGTGGCTTCGGTCTTGTAGGTCTGTTCGCGCACCAGATCGGCCGCGGCAAAGCCTGCGTCGATATCGCCGCGCCCGAAGTCCAGATAGCGCACCACATTCGGCGGCATCCCCGGGGGGACCGAGGCATCGGCCGCACCTTCGCGGATTACCGGGGCGTCGGGACGGATCGCGTCATCGACGTCGATCACATGGGGCAGCACCTCATAGGTCACCTCGACCAGCCGCGCCGCCTCTTCCGCCAGAAGGCGTGAGGTGGCAGCCACGGCGGCCACCGCATGACCGTCATACAGCGCCTTTTCCCCGGCAAGGGTGTTTTCCTGAAGGTTCCAGTCTTCGCCCGTCAGGCCGGTGGGCAGGTCGGCGCGCGTGACCACGGCCTTCACCCCGTCCAGCGCCAGCGCCTTCGACGCGTCGATCTTCACGATCTTCGCATGGGCATGCGGCGAACGCACCACGGCGCCCCACAGCATCCCCGGCAGGGTGGCATCGGCGCCATAGCGGGCGCGGCCCGTCACCTTGTCCAGCCCGTCGGGCCGGTTGGGGCGGGTGCCGACAAGACGGAATTCGGCCTTCAACTCATCCTTCGGCATCAGGCGGCTCCTCTCATTTCGGCGGCGGCATCCTGCACCGCGCGGATGATCTTGTCATAACCCGTGCAGCGGCAGAGGTTCCCGGCCAGCCAGTAGCGGATTTCGGTATCGGTCGGGTTGGCGTTCTTTTCCAGAAGCGCCTTCGCCGCCACCAGAATGCCCGGCGTGCAGAAGCCGCATTGCAGGGCGGCATGTTCGATGAACTTGCGCTGCAGCGGGTGCAGTTCGCCCCCTGTCGCCATTCCTTCGATGGTTTCGACCGTGCGGCCCTGCGCTTCAACCCCCAGCACAAGGCAGGAACAGACCAGCGTGCCGTCCAGCCGCACCGAACAGGCGCCGCAATCGCCGGTGCCGCAGCCTTCCTTGGAACCGGTCAGCCCGACATGGTCGCGCAGGCAGTCCAGCAGCGTCTCGCGCGGGTCGGCAAGAAACTCGACCGTATCGCCGTTGACGGTGGTGGTGACGTGTATCCTGCTCATTGCTTGCCTCCCCGGGCGCGGTCATAGGCGATCCTGGCGGCGCGTCTTGCCAGAACGCCGGCCACTTCGGTGCGGAACGCGATGGTGCCGCGCTTGTCGTCGATCGGGCTGCAGGCGGCTTCGGCGGCCTTGGTCAGGGCTGCCAGCGCCGCATCGTCCAGCGCCGTGCCGATGATGGCCTTCGCCGCATCCGGCACAAGGCGCACGGTCGGCGCCACCGCCCCCAGCACCACGCGGGCGGCGGTGATCGTGGCGCCTTCGACCGTCAGGCTGACAGCGCAGCCCACCACGGCAATATCCATCTCGGTGCGCGGGATGAAACGCAGATAGGCGTCGCCCCCATGGGCACCCCGCGGCGGCAGCAGCAGGGCCGAGATCACTTCCCCCTTGGTCAACGAGGTGCGGCCCGGCCCGGTGGGAATATCCTCAACCGCGACGGTCCGCTTGCCCGTCGGACCGGTGATTTCCGCCACGGCGCCGGCCGCGACCAGACCCGGCACCGAATCTGCTGCCGGCGAGCCGTTGCACAGGTTGCCGGTCAGCGTCGCGCGTCCCTGCACCTGGGTCGAGCCCACCAGCTCCATCCCCTCGACCACGCCCGGCCAGTCGGCCTTCAGCCCGGCATGGGCGCCCAGCTGCGCGCCGGCAACCGCCACGCCGATCCGCCAGCCCTCGTCGGCAGTGCGGGAAATCTCGGCGGTGCCGGGAATTTTCTTGATGTCGATCAGGTCGTCGGGCCGGACCATGGCGGCGCGCAGCTGCACCAGAACATCGGTCCCTCCGGCCAGAAATCGGGTCACCCCCGGCGCCTGCGCGGCAAGCTGCGCGGCCTCCTCGAAGGTTTGTGGGGCGTGATAGCGCATGTGTTCTCCCTCGCTCGGGCGGCTGGCCGACGGGCCGCCGCATCTTGCTCGGCACCGAAGCTAGCCTGAGGGCACGGCGCTGTCACACCCGAAAACGGCATCGGGCGGGCCTGTTCGGCCGGTCGCCTATCCGTGATGGGCCGAAGCGCGGCTCTGCTGCAGCATACGCTGTGCAAGCGCTGCAATGAAGACCGCCGTCAGGATCAGAACGATGGTCGGCGCCGGCGCGCTGTCAAGATGGAAGCTGGCATAGACCCCCGCCAGCATCGAGGCCACGCAGACCACCACCGCCACCGCCAACATTCGCCCGAAGCTGCGCACCATCAGAAACGCGATGGCCCCCGGCGCGATCAGCAGACCCACCGCGAGAATCAGCCCCGTTGCCGTCATGGTGGCGACGATGGTCAGCGACAGGATGGTCAGCAGCCCGTAATGCAGCAGCCCCACCGGCAACCCCGCCGCCCGCGCCTGCGCCGGATCAAAGGCATGCAGCATCAGATCCTTCCATTTCACCAGCAGCGCGGCCGAGACGGGAACGGCGATCCACAGCGCGGTGGAAATATCCTCGGGCCCCACGCCCAGCATGTTGCCAAACAGGATATGGTCCAGATGCACGTCCGAGGTGATGGCGGTGTAGATCACGATGCCCAGCCCGAACATGCCGGAAAAGACCACGCCCATCACCGTGTCCTGCTTGACCCGGCTGTTGTCCGACAGATAGCCGGTGGCCAGCGCCGTCAGCATTCCGGCGGCAAAGGCCCCCAGGATCAGCGGGAAGCCCAGGATATAGGCCAGCACCACCCCCGGCAGCACCGCGTGGCTGACCGCATCGCCCATCAGCGCCCAGCCTTTCAGCACCAGAAAGCACGACAGAAGCGCCGTGGGGACGGACACGATCACCGCAATCAGGAAGGCATCGCGCATGAAGCCGAACTGGAAGGGCAACAGCAGCGCCTCGGTCATGGCCGCACCTCATCGGCCAGTGCCGCCCGCGCCTTGGCCCGGGCCGCCAGAAGCCCGTGCTTCGGCGCCCAGACAAAGGCCGCCAGAAACAGCAGCGTCTGCAGGACCACGATGATCCCGCCCGTCGCACCGTCCAGAAAATAGCTCAGATAGGCGCCGCTAAAGCTGGTCAGCGTGCCGATCGCCACCGACAGCGCGATCAGTCGCGGAAAGCGGTCGCACAGCAGATAGGCCGTGGCGCCGGGCGTCACCACCATGGCGATCACCAGAAAGGCCCCCACCGTCTGCATCGCCGCCACCACGCAGGCCGCCAGCAACGCAAAGAAGATGCCTTTCAGAAGACCCGGCCGCAGCCCGATCGACCTTGCATGGCTTTCGTCGAAGAAGACCACCATCAGGTCTTTCCATTTGGCCAGCAGCACGACCAGCGAGACAAGGCCGATGATGGCCAGTTGCACCGTGTCTTCGGGCGTGATGGCAAGGATGTTGCCCATGGTGATGGTCTGGACCGAAACCGACATCGGGCTGAGCGAGACCATGAACAGCCCCAGCCCGAAGAACGCGGTAAAGATCAGCCCGATCACCACATCAACCTTCAGCCCCGACCGGTCCGACAGGAACAGCATGGCCGCCGCCGCCAGCCCGCCCGACAGGAAGGCCCCCAGCGCGAAGGGCAGGCCCAGCATGTAGGCCCCCGCCACCCCGGGCACCACCGAATGCGAAAGAGCATCGCCGATCAGCGACCAGCCCTTCAGCATCAGATAGGATGACAGGAACCCGCAGACCGCGCCGACAAGGGCCGAGACCCACATCGCATTGGTCATGTAGCCATAGCTGAAGGGTTCCAGCAGCACGCTCATCGCGGCGCCTCGCCGGCCTTGGTGTGGGTGCGGTCGCCGTATTGCACCAGCGGGCGTTCGTCATCGGTCAGAATGGTCACCCGCCGCGCGTCGGCATCATCGTGCAGCGCGTCGCCGCCCAGCGTGAAGTGCCGCAGCACGCCGCCGAAGGCCGCCTCAAGGTTTTCGCGCGTGAAGGTGGTTTCGGTCGGGCCAAAGCCCAGCACCGTGCCCTTCACCAGAATGACCCGGTCGCAGAACTCGGGCACCGAGCCGAGGTTGTGGGTGGAAACCAGCATCACCCGGCCTTCGTCGCGCAATTCGCGCAGCAGCGTCACGATCTGGTCTTCGGTCTTCACATCCACCCCGGTGAAGGGTTCGTCCAACAGGATCACCCTGCCGTCCTGCGCCAGGGCACGGGCCAGGAAGACGCGCTTCTTCTGCCCGCCCGACAATTCTCCGATCTGGCGGTGGCGCAGGTCCTGCAGGTTCACCCGGCGCAGGGCGGCATCAACCGCATCACGGTCGGCCTTGGCGGGGCGGCGCAGGAAACCCATGTGGCCGTAGCGGCCCATCATCACCACATCCTCGACCAGCACCGGAAAGGACCAGTCCACCTCTTCCGACTGGGGAACGTAAGAGACGAGGTTTTTCTTCAGCGCCTCGGCCACGGTCATGCCCAGAAGCCGTATTTCGCCCTTCGCCACGGGCACAAAGCCCATGATCGCCTTGAACAGGGTCGATTTCCCCGCACCGTTCACCCCCACCAGCGCGGTGATCGTGCCGGTCGGAATTTCGAAACTGGCGTTGCGCACGGCGGTATGGCCATTGCGGTAGGTCACCGTGACATCGCGCGCCAGAATGCCGCTGCCCGTGGTGTCCGAGGTGTCGTCGCGCATGTTCGCTCTTCTCTGCCGCCGCTCAGTTCGCGCCGGCGGTCAGGCCTTTGACCACGGTTTCGGTCGTGACCCGCAACAGGTCAAGATAGGTCGGCACCGGGCCATCAGGTTCCGACAGGCTGTCCACATAAAGCACACCGCCGAAGGCCGCGCCAGTTTCCCGCGCCAC
Organism: Paracoccaceae bacterium; assembly: GCA_014859945.1. Lineage (GTDB taxonomy): Bacteria > Pseudomonadota > Alphaproteobacteria > Rhodobacterales > Rhodobacteraceae > Fuscibacter. Next base: position 19,835 of record JACZKR010000199.1, read on the forward strand.
CTGTTCGGCCGGGGCGCTGTTGACGGTGCTTTCGCAGAAAACCACGCCGATGCCGTTGTCGCGCACCCCGTCGATCACCGCGCGCACCTGTTGCGGCGTGCCCATCTGGTCGGCGTTGATCGGCCAGAGGTACAGCTCTTTCAGCCCCAGATCGCGCGCCAGATAGCTGAAGGCGCCCTCACAGGTGACAAGCCAGCGCTGCGCCTCGGGGATGGCGGCGATCTCGGCCTTCAGCGGGTCAAGCGCCGCCCGCAGTTCCGCCTTGTAGGCGGCGGCGTTGCTTTCATAGGTCGTGGCATTCGCGGGGTCATGGGCGGCAAAGGCGGCCGCGATGTTGTCGACATAGATCAGCGCATTCTCCAGCCCCATCCAGGCATGGGGATTGGGCTTGCCCTCATAGGCGCCGCCGGCAATCGCGATGGGGGCGATGCCCTCGCTGACGGTGACGGCGGGCACATCGCCCAGATTGGCCAGGAACTGTTCAAACCAGCGTTCCAGGTTCATCCCGTTCCACAGGATCAGATCGGCCCCCTGCGCGCGGACGATGTCTTGCGGCGTCGGTTCATAGCCGTGAATCTCGGCCCCCGGTTTGGTGATCGAGACCACGTCCGCCGCATCGCCCGCCACCCGCCCGGCCATGTCGGCGATCACCGTGAAGGTGGTGACCACCTTCATCCGCCCTTCGGCCGCAGCGGTCCCCGCCAGCAGCAGTGCCGCTGCCATCACGCCCAGCAGCCGCGTCAGGTTCAAAGCCATCGGTTGTCCTTTCCTGCATCGGGCACCCGGGGCCGCAGCCATGGTGCCGGACTTGCGAACGAGTCGCATACAGAAATAGCGGGCGCCCGGCGCAATGCAAGTGCAAATCATTTGCAAGATGATCGCGAACGGAAAACAGCCGACCCTTCGCCACGGGCCGGCTGTTCGAGGTACCCCGTCAGACGCTGACTTCGATGGCGGTTCCGCGACGTTCGGCAAGGGTTACCACCGCGGCGGCGACGGCCAGATCCTGCAGGCCAACGCCGGTGCCGTCGAACAGGGTGATCTGGTCGGCCGAGGTGCGGCCGGGGTGGCTGCCGTTGATCACGGCACCCAGCTGCGTGATGTCGGTTTCCGCAATCAGCCCGGCGGCCACCGCGTGCTGCGCTTCGCCGATGGTCACCGATTGCGCGACCTCATCGGCAAAGACCGTCGCCCGCGCCAGCAGGGCGGGGTCAAGCTCCTGCTTGCCCTTCGTGTCGGTGCCCATGCAGGCGATATGGGTGCCGGGGCTGACATGCCCCGCCATCAGCACTGGCGCGAAGGACGACATGATGGTGATGATCACATCCGCCGCGCGCATGCCGTCCAGTTCCACCGGTTCAAACGGCAGGCCGGCCTCGGCCGCCACTTCGGCCAGCCCCGGCAGCATCTCGGGGTGCAGGTTCCAGCCGATCACCTTGTCAAAGTTGCCGTGCTTCAAGGCCGCCCGCAGCTGGAACTTCGCCTGATGGCCGGCGCCCACCATGCCCAGCACCCGCGCATCCTTGCGCGCCAGATGCCGGATCGACACGGATGAGGCCGCGGCCGTGCGCAGCGCGGTCAGAAGGTTGCCCCCCACCATTGCCCGGACCATGCCGGAATCGGCATCGAACAGGAAGATGGTGGACTGATGGTTGATCAGCCCGCGCTTCGCCAGATTGTCGGGCCAGTAGCCGCCCGCCTTCAGGCCCAGCGTCAGGCCCGACCGGTCAAACCCGCCCTTGAAGCCGTAAAGCGCGTTTTCATGGCCAATGGCCTCACGCACCACGGGAAAATTGTAGGCCGCGCCCGAGGCCATGGCCGCAAAAACGCTTTCCACCGCCTCGAAGGCGGCTTCGGGGGTCATCAGATCGGCAATGTCGCGTTCGGGAACGATCAGCATGGCTTCCTCGTGTCAGCAGGTCGGTGTGGTGCCGGCGGGCTGGCCGGCACCAAAGAGTGGCGGTGCCTCAGTAGGCCTTGCCGCGGGCCGACACCGGCCAGACGACCTCAACCTTGCCGCCCCGCACGCCGACATACCAGTCATGCACGTTGCAGGTCGGGTCGCAGTGGCCGGGCACAAGGCGCAGCTTGTCGTTGACCTTCAGCACGCCATCGGGGTCTTCGACCACGCCATGTTCGTCGCTGCACTTGACGTATTTCACGTCCGTCCGCCCAAAGACCACCGGCAGGCCGCTGTCCACCGACTGCGCCTTGAGGCCGGCATCCACAATCGCCTTGTCGGCCTTGGCGTGGCTCATGACGCTGGTCAGGATGAACAGCGCATTCTCCCACTCGCCCCGGTCGATGCGGTTGCCGTCCTTGTCCAGGATGCGGCCATAGTCGGCATCCATGAAGGCATAGCTGCCGCACTGAAGTTCGTTGTAAACACCCGAGGCGCTTTCGAAATAATAGCTGCCGGTGCCGCCGCCCGAGACGAGTTCAGGCTTCAGGCCCACCGCCTCCAGCCCTGCGACACAGTCCTTCACCTGCGCGATGGCGGCATCCAGCTTGGCCTTGCGGTCTTCGTAGCGGTCCATGTGCTGCATGGCACCCTGATAGGCCTGAATGCCTGTGAACTTCAGGCCCGGCGCGGCGGCGACGGCCTGGGCGATGGCCACCACCTCGTCGGGCGTCTTCACGCCGCAGCGGCCCGCGCCGCAGTCGATCTCGACGAAAACCTCGATCTGCGTCCCGTGCTTCACCGCCGCCGCCGACAGATCGGCGACGTTCGCCACATCATCCACACAGACGATCGTCCGCGCTCCCAGCTTGGGCAGCCGCGCCAGCCGGTCGATCTTGGCCGGGTCGCGCACCTGATTGCTGACCAGCACATCCCTGATCCCGCCGCGGGCAAAGACTTCGGCCTCGCTGACCTTCTGGCAGCAGACGCCCACGGCGCCGCCCAGCCGTTCCTGCAGCTTGGCCACATCCACCGACTTGTGCATCTTGCCATGCACCCGGTGGCGCATGCCGTGGGCGCGGGCATAGTCGCCCATCTTGACGATGTTGCGTTCAAGCGCGTCCAGATCAAGGATCAGGCAGGGCGTCTGGATGTCGGCCTCGGCCATGCCCGGCAGGGCGGGAATGTCATAGCCGACTTCCATGTTCTCGAAGGTGGCGGATGCGTTCATGGCTCAGACTCCTTGAATCCAGGGCAGCTTGTCCAGATCGACATTGCCGCCGGTAATGATGATGCCCACCCGCTTGCCGCGGAAGGCGCCGGGGTTTTTCAGCACGGTGGCCAGCGGAACCGCGCTGGACGGTTCCATCACCACGCGCAGATGCTTCCAGATCAGCTTCATCGCCGTGACGATTTCCGCGTCCGAGGCCGTGTAGATCTCGCTGACATGGGTCTTCACGAAATGCCAGGTCAGGTCTTTCAGCGGCACCAGAAGCCCGTCGGCAATGGTCTTTGGCGCGTCGTCGGCAATGATATGGCCGGCCTTGAAGCTGCGATAGGCGTCGTCGGCCTGCTCGGGCTCGGCCGCGATGACCTGCGTTTCGGGCGCCAGCCGCGACAGCGTCAGGCAGGTACCCGAGATCATGCCGCCCCCGCCGATCGGCGCCACCACCATGTCCAGCCCGCCGGTCTGTTCCATGAACTCACGCGCGCAGGTGCCCTGACCGGCAATCACCCGGGGATCGTTGTAGGGATGCACGAAGTCGCCCCCCGTCGCCTCCTGCACCTTGGCAAAGGTCGCCTCGCGGCTGGAGGTCGAAGGCTCGCATTCGGTGATCACCCCGCCATAGCGGCGGACGGTGTCTTTCTTGGCCTGCGGCGCGGTGCGCGGCATCACCACGTTGCAGGGAATGCCGCGCAGCATGGCGGCATAGGACAGGCAAGAGGCATGGTTGCCCGAGGAATGGGTGGCCACGCCGCGCCGCGCCTGTTCGTCGCTCAGCCCGAAGACGGCATTCGCCGCGCCGCGCACCTTGAAGGCGCCGGGTTCCTGAAAGTTCTCGCATTTGAAGAACAGCTGCGCCCCGGTCAGCTCGTTCAGAAAGTCCGAGCTGCGGACCGGCGTCTGCCGGATATGCGGCCGGACGCGGTCATGGGCCGCCAGCATGTCCTCATAGGTCGGAATATACATGGGTCCCCCTCAGGCAGCGGTGCTGCGGTAATGGTCCTGCGCCGCGGCCACGCCCGAGCCCAGCCGGATGCTCAGGCCCAGGTCGGCCATGCACATCTCGGCCGTGGCGATGCCGGACAGCGCCATCACATCGGTCAGCATGCCCAGATGGCCGATGCGGAACACCTTGCCCGCCACTTCACCCAGACCCACACCGAAGGCCACGCCGTATTTCGTGGCGGCATGGGTCACGATTCTGGTGGCGTTGAAGCCTTCGGGCGTGCGGATGGCGCTGACCGTATCGGAATAAACCTCGGGCCCCGCCGCGCACAGTTGCAGCCCCCAGGCTGCAACAGCGCGGCGCACGCCCTCGGCAATGCGGTGGTGACGGGCGAAGACATTCTCCAGCCCCTCATCCAGCAGCATCTGCGAGGTCAGCTTCAGCCCGTTCAGCAGACCCACCGGCGGCGTATAGGGAAAGGCATTGGCGGCATAGCTGCGCGTCATGTCGGCAATGTCAAAGAAGGTGCGCGGCAGCCGCGCGGTCTTCGACGCCTCAACCGCCCGGTCGGAAAAGCCCAGGATCGCCAGCCCGGCCGGCAGCATGAAGCCCTTCTGGCTGCCCGTCACCGCCACATCGACGCCCCAGTCGTCAAAGCGGAAATCCATCGAGGCGATCGAGGACACGCCATCGACAAACAGCAGCGCCGGATGGCCCGCCGCATCCAGCGCGCGACGCACCGCGGCGATGTCCGACTTCACGCCGGTCGCGGTTTCGTTATGGGTGGCCAGCACCGCCTTGATCCGGTGCCCCTTGTCGGCCGCCAGCGCCTCGGCATAGCGGTCGGCCGGCAGGCCCTGACCCCAGGGGGTTTCGACGATCTGCACATCCAGCCCGTGACGCTGGCACAGGTCGATCCAGCGGTGGCTGAACATGCCGTTGCGCGCCGCCAGCACGGTGTCACCCGGCGAAAGGGTATTGCTGATCGCGGTCTCCCAGCCCCCGGTTCCGGTGGACGGGTAAACGAAGATATGCGCGCTGTCAGACTTCAGGACCTTGCGGACATTCTCAAGGCAGGGGTTCAGGATACCTGCAAAGGCCGGTGAGCGGTGGTCGATCGTCGGCACATAGCAGGCGTTGCGCACCTCTTCGGGAATGTTCGTCGGGCCGGGAATGAACACGGGGTTCTGAAGGCTCATGGCGGTCTCCTCGCATCGTTTTCCGCAGGCTAGCGGGTGTTCCGCGCCGATGAAATAATTTCGAAACCGCGCCACGGACTGTCTGGAATCTGAATAATGTAGTGTTGCCAGTGGCTTATATTTTTCATATCGTGAAATCGTTTTTCTTACGTATCCGGAGGCATCATATGGAAAGCGCTGACAATGCCGCACTTGCCCCCCGCAGGGCGCGCGGCAGGCCCCGCAGCTGGGCCGATACGACCGATCAGACCCTGATCAAGTCGCTGGACCGCGCGATGGTCGTGCTGGATCATGTCAGCCAGGGCCGCGGCCAGACCCTGACCGCGATTTCGGACGATCTGGGGCAGTCGCCCGCCACCGTCTACCGCATCCTCGTCACGCTGGAAGGCCGGGGTCTGGTTGAGTTCGAGGCCCCCGAACAGCTTTGGCACATTGGCGCCCGCGCCTTTGAAATCGGCGCGCGCTTCCTGCGACGCACCAGCCTTGTGGAACGGGCGCGGCCGATCATGCGCCGGCTGATGGAGGAAACCGGCGAAACTGCCAATCTGGGGATCGAGCGGGACGGCTCGGTGCTGTTCGTCAGCCAGGTTGAAACCCACGAAAGCATTCGCGCCTTCTTCCCGCCCGGTACGCTTTCGCCGCTGCATGCCTCGGGCATCGGCAAGGCGCTTCTGGCGCATATGGACGGCGACCGGCGGCGGCGGCATCTGGCCTCGGCCCCGCGTCAGGCCTTCACCGACCGCACCCTGACCGACCGCGCCGCGATAGAGGCCGAGATGGCGCTGATCCGCGGCCGGGGCTATGCCGTGGATGATGAAGAACGCACGCGCGGCATGCGCTGCATCGCCGCCCCGGTCTTTGACCTGAACGGCGAGGTGGTGGCCGGAATCTCGGTCTCGGGGCCGACAACGCGGGTCAGCGGCCCGGCGGCCACCGCCCTGTCGCGCCCGGTGATTGTGGCTGCGGCCGAACTGACCGCGGCCATCGGCGGCAGGGGGCCGGCCCCGCCCGGCTGAACGCCCCGTGGTCATCGGAATAAGGGATTCCCGCCCCACGCCGCGCTTGATCGGCCGGGGCCTTTCGCACATGATCCGCGCATTCCAGGCGCCGTCAGGCATCACATTTCTGTTGAAGGAGGCGGACCATGGCCGGTCCCGTCATTACTGAAGACTACCAGCGCAAGCTTGAGAATTTCATCACCGCGGTGCCGCTTTATTACGGCGACAAACCTGGTGAGACGGGTGAGGTGCGGTCGATGGGCAAGGGGTCAAAGACCCTGAACACCCAGAACGGCAAGTTCACCGCCGACGATGTCGATGCGATCAAGGCCGACATCAAGACCAACGCCGACTTTCAGCGGATGACGGGCTACACCCATTACGACCTGCTGAAGAAATGGGTGAACGACCGCACCACCACCTGCAACGAGTTCTGCTCGAAATGCGCGGTGGCGATGGGCTACACGTCGAAGGACGGCGTCGGCAAGTTCGACATCGCCGACTGGCTGACGCGCTATGGCCTTGGCCACTGCTGGGTGCCCGCCTCGACCGGGGCCGAGCCGAAATATGGTGATGTGTTCCGCATGTTCGCCAAGTCGCTGGACCGCAACGGCGTGAACCTGAACCACATGGGCGTCTCGCTCTATATCGACGGCAAGAACTGGTACACGGTGGAATCGGGGCAGGGCGGCCCCACCACCGGCTATGACGTGATCAAGCGCAAGCGCCATGACTGGAAGCCGGATTCGCTGCAGGGCTGGGTGAACATGAAGGCCCTGATCGACGCCGAAAAGCCCATCCCGCACTGGCTGGGCGGCTGGTGGGAGGTTGAGGAAGGCGCCTACGAAGTCTGGTATTATTACTTCGGCGCGCCCAACAAGGTCTATTACAGCCAGGAGGCGCCGACCAGCCTTTACGCCCCGCCGAACCGCCCCGGAACCATCGGGTCGTTCTCGATGAAGGGGATGTTCGGCGTCCAGATCAGCTGGAACAGCGCCGATGTGGACGAAGAACTGACCGCCGGCATCCAGGACCCGAAGAAGCGCCGCTTCACCATGGCCGGCAAAAGCGCCAACGGCGTGCCGATCAAGGCCGAACGGATGATGATTCAGGGTCTGCTCTGACGCGGCGGAATGGTCGGGCTTTCGCCGGTCGGCGCGGGCGGCGGTTGACCCCCGCCCCCCGCCGGGTCTATCGAGACACGACCCTTTCAGACGGACGCCCGCCTTGGCCATCTTCCTCCACCAGAACGACCTTCCCGACGGGCTGACCCTTGGTCCCGTCGTCGCCATCGACACCGAGACGATGGGCCTTGACCCGCGCCGCGACCGGCTTTGCGTGGTGCAACTGTCTGCAGGCGACGGAAACGCCCATCTGGTGCAGATCGCCCGGGGCCAGACGGCGGCGCCCAACCTGTGCCGCATGCTGGCCGATCCTTCGGTGCTGAAGCTGTTCCATTTCGGCCGTTTTGACGTGGCCGCCCTTCAGCGCGCCTTCGGGGTGCGCACCGCGCCGGTCTGGTGCACCAAGATCGCCTCGAAGCTGATCCGCACCTACACCGACCGTCACGGGCTGAAATACCTGCTGGCCGAATATGCCGGCGTCGACGTCTCAAAGGCGCAGCAGACCAGCGACTGGGGTTCGCCCGTGCTGACCGACGCGCAGAAGGAATATGCGGCGTCAGACGTGCTGTACCTGCACAAGCTGAAAGACGCGCTTGAAGCCATCCTGATCCGTGAGGGGCGGCTGGACCTTGCGCAAAGCTGTTTTGATTTCCTGCCGGCCCGGGCCGAACTGGACCTTCTGGGATGGGAAGAGCCGAATGACATCTTCCACCACTGATTTCCTGGCCACCGCCCGCCGCGTCATCGCGCGTGAGGCCGAGGCGCTGGGCGCCCTGGGCGCGGGGCTGGGTGAAGGCTTTGCCGATGCCGTCCGGCTGATCCTGGGCACCGAGGGGCGGGTGATCGTTTCCGGCATGGGCAAGTCGGGCCATATCGCCCGCAAGATTGCTGCAACGCTGGCCTCAACCGGCACACCCGCGCATTTCGTGCATCCGGCCGAGGCCAGCCATGGCGATCTGGGCATGGTGACCAAGGGCGACGTGGCGCTGGTCATCTCGAACTCGGGCGAGACGCCGGAACTCTCGGACATCATCGCCCATACCCGCCGCTTCGGCATTCCGATGATCGGCATCACCGCCCGGGCGGACTCGACGCTGGGCCGGCAGGCCGACGTGGTGTTGGTGCTGCCCCCGGTGCCCGAAGCCTGCGAGACGGGGATCGTGCCCACCACCTCGACCACCATGACGCTGGCCCTGGGCGATGCCCTTGCCATCGCGCTGATGGAGCACCGGCAGTTCACGCCCGAACATTTCCGCATGTTCCACCCCGGCGGCAAGCTGGGGGCGAAGCTTCTGAAGGTGCGCGACCTGATGCACACCGACATGCCGCTGATCGCCGAAACCGCGCCCATGAGCGAGGCCCTGCTGGAAATCAGCCGCAAGGGTTTTGGCATGGTGGGGGTGACCGATGCCGATGGCCGGCTGGCCGGCATCATCACCGACGGCGACCTGCGCCGCCACATGCAGGGCCTGCTGGACCAGACGGCCGGCGCCGTGATGACGCGCAATCCCCGCACCATCGCGCCCGATGCCTTCTCGGAAACCGCCGTGGCAGTGATGAACGACCGCAAGATCACCTGCCTTTTCGTCGTCTCGCCCGACGATCCGGGCCGGGCGCAGGGCATCCTGCACATCCACGATTTTCTGCGCGCCGGGGTGGTCTAGGATGGCGGGGGCCGCGCGCGACAACCTGCATTCGCGTGTCGTGGCGCTGTTGAAAGTGGTGATGCCGCTGGCGGCGCTGGCCATCCTGTCGTCGCTGTTCCTGTTTTCCCGCACCATCGACCCGCAGGACGCCATTCCTTACGCCGATGTCGATGTCGAAGACCGTCTGCGCCAGCCCCGGCTGACCGATGCCGGCTATTCCGGCATGACCGAGGATGGCGCCGCGCTGACCCTGACCGCGGCCGAGGCGCGGCCGGATGAAACCGGCGGCACGGCGACGGGGCTTTCCGGGGTTCTCAGCACCGCCGACGGTGCCACGACCCGCATCATCGCGCCGCAGGCCGTGATCGACAGCAAGGCCCGCCGGATCGAGCTTTCGGGCGGGGTGCAGCTTGTCTCGTCCTCGGGCTATCAGATCGACAGCACCGGCTTCGGGCTGGCGCTGGACCGGACCTGGATGGAAAGCCGCGGGCCTGTCACCGCCCTTGGCCCGATGGGCGATATTCGCGCCGACAGCCTGCGGCTTGACCGCAACGCTGACGGCGCGAGCTATCTTCTGGTTTTCAACGGCGCTGTGCGGCTGGTATATCAACCGGCGAAATGACGGATTTTCCCATGACCAAGCCCCTTCTGTTCCTTGCCCTTGCCGCCGCCCTTGCCCTGACCGGCCCCGCCGGCGCGCAGGGCACGGATGTCCGCTTCGGCGGGCTGAAGGCCGACACCACGCTGCCGGTGGAACTGAAGGCCGACAGCCTGACGGTCGATCAGGCCAGCGGTCAGGCGGTCTTTGCCGGCAATGTCGTGGTCTCGCAGGGCGAGATGAAGCTTTCGGCCGACACGATCCGCGTCGAATACGCCGAGGGCAGCCAGAAGATCGAACGCCTGCACGCCAGCGGCAACGTGCTGCTGGTCAATGCCAGCGACGCCGCGCAGGCGTCAGAGGCCGTCTATACCATCGACAGCGGCGAAGTGGTGATGACGGGCGACGTTCTTCTCACGCAGGGCCAGGCCGCCATCCGCGGCGGGCGTCTGGTGATCGACCTCAAATCCGGCGCCGGCCGGATGGAGGGCGGGGTGACCACCACCTTCGTCCCGGGGGGCAACTGATGGCTTCCCCCGAACTGACCGTGACGCCCGGTGGCGGCGGGCTTGCCATCCGCAACCTGCGCAAAAGCTACAAGCGCCGCCCGGTGATCCGCGATGTCACGCTGCAGCTGAACCGGGGCGAGGTGGTGGCGCTGCTGGGCCCCAACGGCTGCGGCAAGACCACGACCTTCTACGCCATCGCCGGGCTGATCACCCCCGAAGGCGGGCAGGTGCTGATTGACGGACGCGACGTGACGGCGCTGCCGATGTATCGCCGCGCGCGCCTTGGCATCGGCTATCTGCCGCAAGAGGTTTCGATCTTCCGGGGCCTTTCGGTCGAAGACAACATCCTTGCCGTGCTGGAGATTCGCGAACCCGACCGTCACAAGCGGCGCGAGCGGCTGGAAGAACTGCTGGGCGAATTCTCGATCACCCACATCCGCCGCGCACCTGCGCTGGCGCTGTCGGGCGGCGAACGCCGCCGGGTTGAGATTGCGCGCTGCCTGGCGGCTGATCCGAAATACCTGTTGCTGGACGAACCCTTCGCCGGGGTCGATCCCATCGCCGTGGGCGAAATCCGCCATCTGGTGCATGATCTGAAAAGCCGCGGAATCGGCGTTCTGATTACCGACCACAACGTGCGCGAGACGCTCGACATCGTGGACCGCGCCTACATCCTGCATGACGGCGGGGTGCTGAAGACCGGCACCGCGGATGAGATCGTGAAGGACGAAATGGTGCGCCGGGTCTATCTGGGCGAGAATTTCCGCATCATTTGAAACCGGCCGCAGACCGCGGTTGACAACCGGGCGGCGCCGTTCCCAAATGAAAGGGATGAGAGCGACAACCGCCCCCCTCCATCCTGCATCTGCGGCCGAAACCCGGCCCCGCCACGATGGAGACTGCTGCTTTTCCTGCCATGGAAAGAAGGGCCCGGCGCGTCCCGCGTCCGGGTTGGAATGACGACCGAGAAGGAGGCATCATGCGCTATCAGATCAGCGGCAAACAGATCGACATCGGCGAGGCGCTGCAGACCCATGTGAAGGCCGAACTGGGCGAGGTGGTTGAAAAATACGCCCAACGCCCGACCGAGGCGGTCGTGGTCTTTTCGCGCTCGGCGCATGAGTATGTCTGCGAGGCGGTCATCCATCTGGCGACCGGCCTGACCGCGCAGGCCAAGGGCCATGCCACTGAAATCTATGCTGCTTTTGAAAGCTGCCGCGAGAAAATGGACAAGCAGCTGCGCCGCTACAAACGGCGTTTGCGCAACCATCACGCAGATCGTTCACAACCTGTTGAATTCGGCGAAGGCGCCGCCTATATCCTCGCGCCATCCGACGAGCCCGAGGATAATGACGCCGACACGCTGCAGCCGGTCGTCATTGCCGAGATGGAGACGAAGATTCCTTCGATCACCGTGGGCGAGGCGGTCATGCAGCTTGATCTGGCGGGCCAGCGTCTTCTGGTCTTCCGGAATGAGGGGCATGGCGGGGTGAATGTGGTGTATCGCCGGGATGACGGCAACATCGGCTGGATCGACCCGCGCAACAGCAAGTAACCCCGAGAGGGGAAGGAAACGGGCAGGGCGATGGACCTATCGAAGCTTCTGATCCCCGGAGCGGTGCGCGTGCTTGGTCAGATGACCAGCAAGAAGCGGCTGTTTCAGGAACTTGGCGAGATCGCGGCGCAGGCCTACGGGCTGAACGGCGCGCAGGCTTTCGACGGGCTGCAAGAGCGCGAAAGCCTTGGTCCGACCGGGGTCGGCAATGGCATCGCCCTGCCACATGCGCGGCTTGAGGGGCTGGAAAAGATTGTCGGTCTTTTCGTGCGCCTCGAAAAGCCGCTGGAATATGACAGTGTCGATCGCCAGCCGATCGACCTGGTCTTCTGCCTGCTGGCGCCGAAGGATTCGGGGGTGGACCACCTCAAGGCGCTGGCGCTGGTCAGCCGCACCATGCGCGACGCCGCGGTCTGCGCCAAGCTGCGCGCCAACAACGACCCGGCCAAGCTTTACGCCATCCTGACCGAAGCCCGCACCACGCAAGCCGCCTGATCAGGCGGCCGGCGCCCAGTTGGCAAAGCCGTAGCCCGCATAGTCGCGCCAGTAGGCGGCGCGCGCGGCCTCTTCCAGATCGGGGCCGTAAAGGGCCGCCAGCGGGAAGGGGCCGGCATCCTCTTCGGGGGGCAAGGGCGGCAGGTCCTGGCCGGTTTCGGCGGCAAGCCATTGGCGCCCCTGCTCCAGCCGGTCTTCGCGCAGCACCACGTCAGGCCCTTGCACCCCGGCAAAGCCCTGCAGGATGGCGCCCTGCGTGGCGAACTGCGGCGGTATCCGCAGCTCGGTTCGGCCGTTCAGGATGTGCTTGATCAGCTCCAGAAACACCACCAGCCCCTCACGGAACTCGGCCGCGGTGTCAAAGCCCTTGCCCTTAGGGGGCAGCTGGAACTTGTGGACCCGTTTCAGATAGGGCCGCAGCTCGGGCATCCATTCCTTGCGCAGGAAGTCGGCATAGGCGGCATGGGCGCGCGCCAGCGGGTGGCGGATCACGGTAAAGCTGCGGTGGCCCGGATGGGCCTCACGCCAGCGGCGCAGCGTCTGGCGGTCCATCCCGGTCTGCACCGGACCCATGCCGTTCAGCCATTTGCGCAGCCGCGCCTCGGGCGCAGATTTCACCGGCAGGAACAAAAGCGGCGCGGCGTTTGACGCGATGTACTGCGGCACCGATCCGGCGCGGCGCGGCTCAAAATTCGGGGTCTGCGACAGGCCGAAGAAGTCGATGCTGGCCAGACCGGCCCGCATCTCTTCAGGGTTGGCCACCTTGTCTTCGATCGCTTCGGGGTTCTGCTTCTTGAAGCGGAAGTTCAGCTCTTTCAGCCGCCCCTCAACCCCCAGAAACCCCGCCAGCCCGTTCAGCACATCCAGATCCAGGATGTCGTCATAGTCAATGTAGAAGGCCGTCTGACCGGTGGCCTGCAGCCGGTGCAGAAGCCGGCGCTGGAACTGCTGCAACACCTCAAGCCGATGCTCGAACTCTGCCAGATCGAAGGGGGGGCGGACGGTCTTCAGATGCTTGGTGTTGGCCAGCCACCACTGGTCGCTTTCCATCGCGATCTTCCAGCTGATGTAGCTGTCCAGATGGTTCCGCGTCAGGATGATCTTGGCCACCGAGGGGTCATCGGCCACGATGTCGAACACCCGCGGGTCGTGATCGTGGAAATAGCGGAAACCCGGCATCCCTTCGGTCTGGCTGCGCATCGCGGCCAGAAGAACGCGGGGGTCGGCATTGCGGGCGGCAATCGGCACACCCAGCATTTCCTCCTTGCCCTCGCCGCCCATGAAGAAGGGGTTGAACGCCTCACCGTGGCACCTGACCCCGGCAATCGCGTTCAGGTTCGCCTCAAGAAAGTTCGACCCGGTGCGCATTTCTGCGAACACGACAAAGCTCGTGAACGGCGTCTTCGTCATGGGTCACTTCACCAGATAGGGGCGGCCGCGCCGCGTGGTTGGCGGGCGCAGGTCACCCGAGGCCGGGAAATCGCCCATCAGCACCGGCTGCATGCCCTGATTGCGCAGATTCTGCAGGAACTGGCCAAAGCCGGTCAGGTCGTTCAGCCGCGGCACTTCGGTCAGTCGCCGCATCGACCGCGGGCTGATCTCATCCACGATGGTCTGCAGGGGCTCCATCGGGTTTTCGACGAACTCGGCCAAGGTCCAGGTCCGCACCCGCGCCTTCACCCAGGGGCTGCGCAGCACCGACAGGAAATCGGCCTCGATCTTCTGCAACTGCGCCGCCTCGCGCCGGATGTCGCCGAAATTGCGGTTCGACTGGAACAGCGGAATGGCCCAGGCGCCCGAGACGACAGAGATCTGCGCGTTCGGATCGCCCGCCATGAACCAGTTCAGCGTCTGATTGTCGCCGGGGCCGAACTGAAAGCACTGCCTCTCGCCCCTGGTGTTCCACAACAGGCTGGTCAGGAAGCTTTTCGGGTTGTAGTCGCGCAGCTTGGCGCTGGCCGACAGCGCGCCGTTGTAGATCGCCTCTCCCCCGGCAAAATCCACGCGGTCAGGGGCGAACAGATGGCCATGCACCCGCGTTCCGGTGGTCTTGCCCAGCCAGATCTCAAAATTCTCGAAGACATCCGAGAAACCCTCGAACACCGAATAGGGTGCGGCGGTGCGGCCGTTCTCCCAGTTCTCATTCGGATGGCGGGACTGCATGTAAAGGCCGGCGCGGCCCTTGGTCCGCCGTTCCACCGCCTTGGCAAACAGCCGGTCGATCTTGCCGGGGTTCGGTTCGGTCGCCTGACTGGCGGGGGTGTCGGTCAGGAAGCTGCGGTAAAGCTTGTCGGCATGCGGCCAGATCTTGCGCGCCACGAAACAGTCCGACCGCCGCAGGATCTGCAGGTGGTCGTCATAGAAGATATGCGGCTTGCCCTGAAAGTCGAACTTCGACAGCGTCAGCGACCGGCTTTCGACCTGCCCCGAGACCAGCCGCACCAGCGTCTGGAAATAGCTTTCGTCGGGAATCCACACGCGGCGGAAATAGCCGTCGATCTCATCCCGGTCGGGATTGTCGAGGATGGCCGACAGCGTCTGCCGGGTCAGGCACCACCACTGGCTGCCCAGATGCGGCACCAGCCCCGCCGGAATGCGCCGGCGAAAGCCGATGCGGCGCTGCACCCGCACATACCAGTCGAACAGCCGCCGCTGCTTGCGCCAGCTGAAGGGGAAGCGCAGGGTGAAGCGTTCGACATCCAGCCCGCCGATGGTCCAGCCGACATCTTCGGTCGTGACGCTTTCGATGAAATCGGTCTTGGGCCGCTCGTCCAGATAGCGCACCAGCTCTTCCACGGGCCGCAGGGGCAGGCAGGACCCCGAGGCCAGATAGACATGCCGCACCCCCGGAAAGCTGTGCAGCATCACCGTCGCCGCTTCCTGCGTGGCGGCCACCAGCCCCCAGGTGCCCCATTCGCAGGCGTGCCGGCCGGAAAAGCGGATGTTCTTCAGATCGGCCAGTGCCTTGACCAACCCGTTATAGGCCCGCCGACGCACCCGCCGGTCCACATGGATGACCACAGGGCAATCCCGTTCCGCCCAGTGACGCGCCACCTGCGCCGCGCGGTCCAGCGCGGTGTGGCACAGCATCACGAAGCCGACGGTGCCGCTTGTCATGCCCAGTTCCCCTTGGACATGAGGCCGAGGATCTCAAGCTGGCGCCAGTTGATGTATTTCTCGCTCCACTTGCACCACAGGTCGGGCTCTTTCGAGACGGCCAGCCGGTAGGCGCGGTATTCGTGGCTGTTGGCGTAGTGCTGCTTGCGCTCCATCTCTTCTTCCGCCTTGCGCGCGAAAGTGTCGAGGAACTTGGCATGCAACAGCACGCCCGAGGCCTTTTCGCCCCCCCATTCGTCATAGACCTGATTCAGCCCGCGCGGCAGCAGCATATGGGTCGAGCTGACATAGGCATAATCGCGGTGCCACTTCACCAGCGGGATCTTGTTCAGCGCCGGCGCCCGTTCCGGCGCATCGGCAAAGAACATCCGCATCCGCGGCCCGCCCTGAATCCACAGGTTGCCGTATTTGTGGTTGCGGCTGATCACATAGTTGCCGCTGTCGAACCAGGGCGCGATTTCAAACGGGTCCTGCCCCTCACGGTAAGGCGTCACGTCGAAGGGGCCCTTGGGATACATGTCCAGAAGCATCGCCGAGAAGGACTTGATCGACGAAGCATCCAGCCAGTCGGTCAGCGCGCGCAGGGGCCGGGTATCGCAGAACGGATAGACAAAGAATTCATCCGGATCGACCACAAGGCACCAGTGGCCGTGGCCGTGGCGCATCTGCAGCCAGTTCAGCCAATCGACGCCGAAGCGCGACCGCTTGTAGCTGGCGGGCGTGGTCCACAGCGACACGTCGGGCTGTTCGGCCAGATATTCGGCCCCGCCATCGTCGCTGTCATTGTCGACCATCAGGAAGTGGTTCACCCCAAGGTCGCGGTAGTATTTCAGGAAGAACGGCAGGCGGACCCGTTCGTTGCGGAAGGTGGTGAAGACAAGGATATGGTCGCCCTTGATCAGGTCTGTCCTGTCGATCACCGGCCGCAGCTCACGCCGTTTGCGGAACGCGCGGATGCGCCACCGCTTGCGGGCCAGTCGCAGCATGTATCTGGACAGAAAGCTCAACCCCAACCTTTCCTTGTCGCCGGAAACGTCCTGCGGGCTGGCGTATCATTCAAGGCTTAAGACCCGGTTGAAGTGGTCTTCCCAAGCGGGAAGCGCCCGTCCCATGCCTTGCCCACGCAACCTGCCCGGGTTTTCCGTGCGTTCTTCTATCTTGTGCTGCCAAGGATACCGGTCCTCAAGGGGCAGGTAAACCGCATAGTCGCCCAAAAGTTCTTTGGTCACAGCCAGATCGCCGGCAATCACCGGCGTGCCAAGCGCAGCGGCTTCCAGCGGGGGCAGACCGAAGCCTTCGGCCATGCTGGGGAACAAAAGCGCCTCGGCGCCGGCCAAAAGGGCGGCCACCGCGCCATCGCCCAGTCCCTGCAG
>JACZKR010000200.1 GCA_014859945.1 Paracoccaceae bacterium
TTCTTGAACCAATGGCGAAACCAATGGACACCCCGGAGTATTTGAAAAGGTACAAATGCGGAGCGGGCCCCCTGCATTAGCACCTTTCAAAATACTCTCGGGGGGTGCGGGGGGCGAAGCGCCCCCGCGGCCGGCGGGTGGGCCTAGAACGCCGCTTCGCCTTCCTGCCAGGGTTTGGCGAGGTTGCCGAAGCGGGTGAAGCGGCCTTCGAAGGACAGCGCGACGGTGCCGATCGGGCCATGGCGCTGTTTGCCGATGATGACTTCGGCGACGCCATGGCATTTTGCCATCATGTCGAGCCAAGCAGACATCTTTTCCAGTTCGTGGTCGGCGGGCTTTTCGCGTTCGCGGTAATATTCCTCGCGGAAGACGAACATCACCACGTCGGCGTCCTGTTCGATCGAGCCCGATTCGCGCAGGTCGCTGAGTTGGGGGCGCTTGTCCTCGCGGCTTTCGACCTGGCGCGACAGCTGGCTGAGCGCGATGACGGGGATGTTCAGTTCCTTGGCGATGGCCTTCAGGCCCTGGGTGATTTCCGACACTTCCTGCACGCGGTTGGCTTCCGAGCTTTTCGAGGTGCCCTTCAGAAGCTGCAGGTAGTCGATCATCAGCACGTCCAGCCCGTGGGTGCGTTTCAGGCGCCGGGCGCGGGCGGCGACCTGGCTGATCGGCAGGGCGGGGGTGTCGTCGATGTAAAGCGGGCAGCTTTCCAGTTCCTTCGCGGCCTCGACGAACTTGCGGAACTCGAACTCTTCCATGTCGCCGCGGCGGATCTTTTCCGAGGGCACTTCCGAGGCTTCCGACAGGATCCGCGCCGCCAGCTGTTCGGCCGACATTTCGAGGCTGAAGAAGCCCACCACCCCGCCATCCACCGCGCCCTCGCTGCCGTCGGGCTTGCGGCCGCGGCGGTAGGTCTTGGCGATGTTGAAGGCGATGTTGGTGGCAAGCGAGGTCTTGCCCATCGAAGGCCGGCCCGCAAGGATGATCAGGTCGCTTTCGTGCAGGCCCCCCAGCTTCTTGTCGAGGTCGATGAGCCCGGTCGAGATGCCGGCCAGACCGCCGCCGCGCTGATAGGCGGCGTTGGCCACATTCACCGCGTCGGTTACCGCCTTGAGAAAGCTTTGGAAGCCGCGTTCGGCAACGCCCTGTTCGCCCAGCTTGTAAAGCCGCTGTTCGGCCTCGGTGATCTGTTCGCGCGGCTCGTTCGCCACATCGACCTTGGCGGCCTTGGCGGCGATGTCGCGGCCAAGCCCGATCAGTTCGCGGCGCACCGCGAGGTCATAGATCATCTGGGCATAGTCGCGCGCCGCGAAGGCCGAGATCGCGGCCCCGGCCAGGCGCACCAGATAGGCCGGGCCGCCGAGTTCCTTCAGCCCTTCGTCATCCTCGAAGAAGGGTTTCAGGGTGACGGGGCTGGCCAGCGCGTTCTTCTGGATGCGGGCGGCCGCCTTCAGGAAGATGCGCTGGTGAACGGGGTCGAAGAAATGCTCGGCCTTCACGAGGCTGGCGATGCGGTCATAGACATCGTTGTTGGTCAGGATCGCGCCCAGAAGCTGCTGCTCGGCCTCGATGTTGTGGGGCAGCACGGCCTCGGCATCCGCCTCGGCGGGGAGAGGCGCCGGGGGGCGCAGGGTGGCGATTTCGTTCATGACGGTCCTCCGAAGCCTGGCTTGTTAACGGTCACGCCGCGCTCCGGCAACGGGCAAAACCTTGTGGACAGACCGGTGGACGATTCGCGCCGTCTGGCGGTGGTCCGCAAGGCATCCTACCACATCTTGCGATGCAGGCGCAGAACATCCCGAAAAGGGCGATTCGGGCGGCGGGTTTTCCCCAAACCGTCCACAGGCGCGACCCCCGTTTTTTGGCGGGCTATTTCGCGCGGGCGTCCTGCCAGGCGCGGGGGCCTGAGAGGAAAGCCTCGACCTCGCTCAGCGTGGCGCTGTCGAAGGCGCCCGAGGTCTTGGCCTCGGCCAGAACGTCCCACCAGGTGCAAAGATGGTGCAGCGCCACGCCGTGGTCGGCCAGCCGGCCGATGGTTTCGGGGAAGATGCCGTAGTAGAAGATCACCGCGGTATGGCCGCAGGTGGCACCGGTTTCGCGGATTGCATCGACGAAGGAAAGTTTCGAGCCGCCGTCGGTCGTCAGATCCTCGACCAGCAGCACGCGCTGGCCTTCGGTCATCGCGCCCTCGATGCGGGCGTTGCGGCCATAGCCCTTGGGCTTCTTGCGCACATAGGTCATCGGCAGGGCCAGACGCTCGGCCACCAGCGCGGCAAAGGGGATGCCGGCGGTTTCGCCGCCCGCGATGTTGTCGAAGGCCTCCATCCCGGCCTCGCGCATCACGGTGACGGCCAGGAAATCCATCAGGGTCGAGCGGATGCGGGGATAGCTGATCAGCTTGCGGCAGTCGATGTAGGTCGGGCTGGGCAGGCCCGAGGCCAGGGTGAAGGGGGTGGCCGCGTTGAAATGCACGGCCTTGATTTCCAGAAGGGCGCGGGCGGTCAGGCGGGCGATCTCTTCTTTCGGCGGGAAGGTCGAGGGGATCATGGGGCGCTCCTTCGGTCTGGCGGGCAGGGTTTTCGCCGAAAACCCGGTTCTTCTGATTTTCGGCGAAAATCAGGGTCTCAGGTTTCGACGTGCCAATGCACGGGGAAGCCGGGGTTGAAGACGGTGACGGGGCCGGCTTCGGTGAAGATCTTCTCGGGGAAGGTTTGCGGCGCCTCGTGCTTCACAAGCTGCAGCGTCGCGCTGTTGGCCGGCAGGCGGTAGAAGGCCGGGCCGTTCAGGCTGGCGAAGGCCTCCAACCGGTCCAGCGCGCCGTCTTCTTCAAAGACATGGGCCAGAAGCGGCATGGTGTTGGTGGCGGTGAAGCAGCCGGCGCAGCCGCAGGCATGTTCCTTCAGCGCATCGACATGGGGGGCGCTGTCGGTGCCAAGGAAATAGGCCGGGTTGCCGCTGGTCGCGGCGCGGCGCAGGGCCAGACGGTGCTTTTCGCGCTTGGCGACCGGCAGGCAGTAGTAATGCGGCTTGATCCCGCCCACGAGGATGTGGTTGCGGTTGATGATCAGGTGGTGGGTGGTGATCGTGGCACCCAGATTGGCGCCGCCTTCGGCCGCATAGGCCGCGCCTTCCTCGGTCGTGATATGCTCCATCACCACGCGCAGCTCGGGCAGGCGGCGGCGCAGCGGGTCCAGCACGGTGTCGATGAAGACCGCCTCACGGTCGAAGATATCGACCTGCGGATCGGTCACCTCGCCATGGGTGCAAAGCGGCAGGCCGATTTCCGCCATCTTTTCAAGGACGTTCATCACGTTCTTCAGGTCACGCACGCCGGAATGCGAATTGGTGGTGGCGCCGGCGGGGTAAAGCTTGACCGCCTTGACCAGACCGCTGGCGGCGGCGGCGGCCACATCGGCCGGGTCGGTGCCTTCGGTCAGGTAAAGCGTCATCAAGGGCTCGAACGCCATGCCTTCGGGCAGGGCGGCCAGAATGCGGTCGCGGTAGGCGGCCGCCTGATCGCCGGTCACCACCGGGGGCACCAGATTGGGCATGATGATGGCGCGGGCGAAATGGCGCGCGGTTTCGGGAAGCACACCTTTCAGCATTGCGCCGTCGCGCAGGTGAAGGTGCCAGTCATCGGGGCGGCGAAGGGTGATGCGGGTCATGGTCAAGGCCCTAGCGCAAGCGCGCCCCGCTTTCCAGAGGCAGGAATGCCACGCTGCCGGCTTTCGCGGCATTCATGCATCCGTCACACTGGTATCGGCGCGCAGCCGGGCAGAAGGTGGTCGGACCAAGGAATGGAGTTTCCGATGCGATTCCCCGATGTCGAAGAGATGATCCTTCCTGCGCTTGAGGCCGGACTGATGCTGGCCGAGGCGCAGATGGTCATCGCGATGCGGATGGCGGGGCTGGCCGGGCTTTGGCCCATGGCGCCGCATGAGGGCTTTCTGATGGTGGCCGAAAAGGTCGAGGCGGGCCATGCCGCCGCAAGCGCCGCGCTGGTCGCGGGGATGCGGGGCGGAAATGCCGGGCAGGTGGCGCTGGCCGCCATCGCCCCGGTGCGTCAGCAGACCCGGGCCAATGCCCGCCGGCTGATGGGCAACTGATGCGGGGGCTGTTGGCGCTGATGCTGGCCGCGCTGCCGATGGCGGCGGGGGCGCAGGACATCGACTGCGACAACGCCATGGCGCAGCAGGAGTTGAACTGGTGCGCCGAGCAGGACTGGCTGGCCGCCGATGCCGAGCTGAACGCGGTTTGGCCAATGGCGCGGGCGGCGATGAAAGACATCGATGCCGGTCTGCCCGCCGACATGCGCGGCGCCGACAAGGCTTTGCTTGAGGCGCAGCGGGCTTGGATCACCTTCCGCGATGCCGAATGCGCGGCGGCGGGCTGGCCGATGCGGGGCGGCACGGCGGAACCCCTGCTGATCTATGGCTGCCTTTACACCCTGACGCAGCAGCGCACCGCGGACCTGCGGGCGTTGGCCGAAGGCTATTAGGCCTCGGCCTCACCCGAACGGCGAAGGAGTTTCTCCAGACGCCGCGCCACGCGCGGGGCCTTCAGCCGCTTGGTGATCGACCGCGCCGCCATGATGGTCAGGCCCCGGCGGCCCTGCGCCTCGGTCCGGTCCAGAAGCGCCTCGATATAGGGGCCGAAGCTGCGGCGCTTGCGCCAGAGCTGGGCGAAGGTGAAGCCGCCCAGACGGCCGGCCATCGCCAGATCCAGCACCTCGCCCAGAATGCCGGTGTGGTGCAGCGCCCAGTCGAGCCGGTCCTTCATCAGCCGCATCGGCAGAAGCGTGACCCAGGGCGCGCGGAACAGGGCGGCGTGCATGGCGTCTTCGGCGACCGTCGGATCGAAGAGAATCGCCACCTGACCGGCGCCCTCGGTCATGTCGGGGGCATAGCCGTAGCGTGAGGTGAAATCCTTGCGGCGGGCGGCCATGTCGCGGCGGTCCCAGCCGGCCAGCGCGGGCGACTGGGTGGCGCGCGGCGACAGCGCCAGCACCTGCGCGCCCGGCGCCGTCACCGAATAGGCGCAGGCCGCATAGCCGCCGGCACCGGCGCCGTAGAACAGCACGCGGTCGAAATCTTCAAAGAAGGCGTCATCGACCAGCCGGTCGAAATAGGCCCAGACCGCCGGATCGCGCCACCAGGTCTCGCCCTCGGCGAGGATGGCCAGATGCGACCAGCCGCGCTTGACGGCCAGCGCATTGCCCTGCGGCATCCGGTCGGGGCGGGCCATGGCACTTTGCCGGGTCTCGAAACTGACCAGAAGGCGTGGTGCCCAGATCGGTGAAGAAGGCCCAATG